>NZ_JCAFYN010000002.1:0-203907 GCF_059374735.1 Enterococcus sp. GPZ-007
GAGTCATTCCAAGCGGACTTTTTTCTATTCTAAATCAAGCCCAATCTCCATTTCTAAAAATCGGAACCTTTGAACCATCTTTTCGAATACCATCAATATCCATTTGAGCAGAGCCCACCATGAAATCAACATGTGTTTGGCTGCTATTTAATCCAGCATTTGCTAGTTCAGCTTTCGTCATTTCGGTGCCACCTTCTACACTGAATGGGTAAGCAGCCCCGAGAGCTAAGTGATTCGATGCATTTTCATCAAACAAGGTATTGAAGAAAGTAATCCCTGATTGAGAGATAGGCGAAGGGTCAGGGACTAAGGCAACTTCGCCCAAGTGTTTGGCCCCTTCATCGATATCCAACAATGAGGCTAAAACATCAGCGCCATCTTTTGCGGAAAATTCAACGACTTTGCCATCTTTGAATGTGAATTTCATTTCGTTAAGAGTTGTTCCAGCATAGCTCAATGGTTTTGTGCTGGTTATATAGCCATCCACGCGATTGCGATCAGGGGCAGTGAATACCTCTTCTGTTGGCATATTGGCCATGAATTCCTTGCCATCAGCGGCGAAGCTTCCGGCTCCTTCCCAAACGTGATTTTCTGGTAATCCAATCACGATATCCGTGCCAGGAGCAGTGTAATGAAGGGCATAAAACTGTTCATTATTCAGACGTTCTGCTTGTTTACGCATTGTAGCATCGTGTTCTTCCCAAGCTTTCACTGGATCATCAGCATAAATACGTGTGGTTTTAAATATTTCATCCCAGAGCTTATCCACTTGTTCATCACTTGAATCAAGCTCTGGAAAGACTTTTTGTGCCCAAGCGGGACTGGCAGCAGCTACTACAGTCCAACGTAATTTATTTGATTGTGTTGCTTCCATAACCGCTTGTAATGCTTTTCCGCGAGCTGCTTGATACGTAGCGACACGTTTTGTATCAACGCCTAATAGAGCATCTGGGTTTTGAGAAACGATACTGATTCGGGTCACTCGATTTTCTGCAAAAGTATTTGCTTCATCAACTTTATAGGCAGGAACTTCATTGATTCGGTCATCCGCTGCGTGACTTAAAAATTCTCGTTGGATATCGTCATCATTCCACTGCACGATGACTTCTGCCGCGCCTAATTGGTAAGCTTCTTTCGTAACCAGTCGAGCTAAGCGTGCTTGTTCAACACTAGCGTATACGACAACAGTATCCTCTTTTTGAATATTTACTCCAACTTTTGTGATCAAGTGGGCGTATTTTTTTAGTAATGTATCAAAATTAGGTAAAACCATCTATATCCCTCCGTTTCGTTAATCATATATTAGCATTTCTTAGATTTTCTTTATACTAATATAAACTGAAAATAGTTGCATTTACAAATAACAAAAGTAGAACTGCCAAATTTTGTATTAAAAAAGATGCACCAATAATTTGGTACATCACTAAAAGTGATTATGAAACTGCTTCGACGATTTTTTTTGCGAAGGCTTCTAAGTTTTCGATATCTTCTTCTTCTGCTGCCATTTCAACCTTTACACTGTCAGCACCACGTGTTGCGCCGGTTTTTGCGAAAGCCGCATCAAAGTCGTCAACGGACTTACAGTATTGATCATAAAAAGTGTCGCCAGATCCACATACGCCAAAGATTTTTCCACTTAAGTCCAACTCTTGCAGATCTTCATAGAAGTCGACAATCTCGTCAGGTAGATCGCCTTCGCCATATGTATAGGTTGCGACGACACAAATATCTGCGTCTTCAAAATCTTCCGCTTCTACTTGAGTACATTCATCGATTTCTACGTCTAAATCTAAATTCTCGAAGGCCTCGGCAACAATATCAGCGATTTCCTCGGTATTTCCAGTCATGCTGGCATAAACGATTTTTGCTAGTGTCAAAATAATTCCCCCTTATTCGTTTGAATGAATTAATTTTTCAAGGAAAATTAATTCAATTAGGATGCCATATATCATTCAGCTAAAGCATTATTAAGATAATTTCTCTTCTTAACGGATCGTGAAAATTTAACTTCACATCCATAGCTTTAAGCTAAATTTATGGTCATTATATCAAAATAGAAATCAAAAGGAAATGACTGCTCTCTAACCATTTGTTCGCTGTATAGGGTTATGTTAAAATAGACAAGATGAAAAAATGAATATTACGGTCTGAATAGGAGACGAGAACATGATTACATTAAAATCACCCCGTGAAATTGAAATGATGAATGAATCAGGCGAATTATTGGCTGATGTTCATCGCCATTTACGGGATTTTATAAAACCAGGTGTTACAAGTATGGAAATTGAAAAATTCGTCAGAAACTTTATTGAAAGTCATGGCGGAATAGCGGCTCAAATCGGTTTTGAAGGCTATGAGTATGCGACTTGTTGCAGTATCAATGACGAAATCTGTCACGGTTTTCCAAGAAAGAAACCTTTGAAAAATGGTGACTTAATTAAGGTTGATATGTGTGTTGAATACAAGGGAGCAATGTCTGATTCTTGCTGGTCATACGCCGTTGGAGAAGTATCACCTGAGATAAAACGTTTAATGGAAGTTACTAAAAAGGCAATGTATTTAGGGATTGAACAGGCCGAAGTAGGAAATCGTATTGGAGATATTGGTCATGCGATCCAAACATATGCGGAGGGCGAAGGCTTTTCAGTGGTTCGCGACTTTGTTGGACACGGCATTGGACCAACAATCCATGAAGAGCCAGCGATTCCTCATTATGGTGTGGCCGGAAAAGGGCTTCGCTTAAAAGAAGGCATGGTCATTACAATTGAACCAATGATCAATACCGGTGTATGGCAAATGAAAATGGATCCCAATGGTTGGACTGCTTACACTCGCGATGGCGGCTGGTGTGCCCAATACGAACATACGCTGGCAATCACAAAAGAAGGACCAAAGATTTTGACTTCACAAGGTGAAGAAGGAACATATTAGGACGACGGGGTTTTTATGGGACCAATAGATAAAATTAAAGATAATAAAAAAATAATGAGTTTTATCCAATCGATCCAAAAACATTTAGCAGAGACAGAAATAGGCGACCGCTCAGTGGTAGTTGCCTATTATTTGTTGCTGTCCTTTTTTCCAATCTTGATTATCGTCGGAAATCTATTGCCATACTTCAATATTACTCCTGAAACAGTTTTGCCCTATCTAAGTGAAGCAATACCGCCAAATGTCTTCAGCTTTTTAAAACCAGCAATCATCAGCTTATTAGAAAGCACTTCTGGAGGCATGCTGTCTATTTCCGTTTTGGCAGCATTATGGTCTTCTAGTCGAGGGATTAATGCTTTACAAACAGCTTTGAATCGAGCATACGGTGTTGAGGATCGAGGTAATTTTGTGATTAGCCGAATCGTTTCGGTCGGGATTGTCGGCATTCTAATGATGGCCATCATCGCAGTTGCGTTGTTTTTCAGCGCGGGGCAGGTGATTTTAGATGCATTACAGCAATTATTACGTTTTTCACCAGATATTATTGAAACATTCTTAGCCCTACGCTGGCCGGTAACATTGATCGGACTGTTGGTTATTTTAGGAGGCCTATATATCGTTATTCCAAATGCCCATGTTCGAATCAAATACGCGCTGCCTGGTACTGTCTTTGCTACGGTCGGTTGGATCGTATTAGCCCAAGGATTCAGTATATATGCACAAACATTCGCACAACGTGTTTCAGGTTATCAGATTATCGGAAGTTTTATCGTGTTGATGTTTTGGCTGAATTTTGCAGCAACGATTATTATTTTAGGCGGTGTGCTGAATGTGGCGATTGAAGAATATCGCACAGGGCAAGAAGTTAAAGAGGGTTCAAATCGAGTCAATAAATGGTTCAATGAATTGAAAGATCGATTCTTTAAAAAGAAAAAATAATCTCAAGATTTTTTGTAAGTTTCCTGAAGAACCTTGTAAAGAATGTTGAATCCGATATAATAATTTTTAGTAAAAAGGCAGGTGGCAATATGTTAGTATCATTCGGGTTGATTATTAAGTACTTTTTAACGTTCTTGATTTCCTTGATTTTGACCCCGATTTTCAAAATAATTTCGGTACAGACAGGGTTAGTCGATAATCCAAACGCTCGCCGAATGAACCAAGTGCCGATGCCTAGTGCAGGTGGCTTGCCGATTTTCATTACTTTTGCTATTTCGTCGTTAATTTTATTTCGCGGCGTGATTCCTTTCGATTATATTAGCAAGATCCTAATCGGTGGGTTGATCATTGTGATTACTGGCCTTTTGGACGATAAGTACGAGTTGACTCCTAGACAGAAAAGTGTCGGGATATTGTTAGCAGGGTTAGTTATTTATTTTTATGCGGATATTCGTTTTGATTTCTTTACAGCCCCGCTATTTGGTCGAATCAACTTAGAATGGTTAAGCCTGCCTGCGACTTTGTTTTGGATCTTTGGTATAACGAATGCGATGAATTTGATTGATGGATTGGATGGGCTTGCTTCTGGGGTGTCGATCATAGGGTTAACAACGATTGGTTTGATTGGATACTTTTTCCTGCATTCTTCTCAAACATTTATCTCTTTAATCATCTTTTGCTTAGTAGCTAGTATATTAGGATTTTTTCCTTATAATTTTCATCCCGCCAAGATTTATCTTGGCGACACAGGCGCACTTTTTTTAGGCTTTATGGTCGCT
The DNA here is from genome assembly GCF_059374735.1 of Enterococcus sp. GPZ-007. NCBI lineage: Bacteria > Bacillati > Bacillota > Bacilli > Lactobacillales > Enterococcaceae > Enterococcus > Enterococcus sp. GPZ-007. The sequence continues at coordinate 4,650 of NZ_JCAFYN010000002.1, forward strand.
GTCCTTTCTTTACAAGGATTAAAAAATGTTACCTTTATTTCTTTGATTACCCCTTTGATCATTCTTGGTGTTCCGGTAACGGATACATTCTTTGCGATGGTTCGCCGGAGATCAAAGAATATGCCGATTTCTGTCGCCGATAAGCAGCACCTACACCATCGTTTGCTGAATTTAGGTTTTACGCATCGAGGAGCGGTCTTAACAATATACGCGATTGCGGTGTTGTTCTCATTTACTGCATTATTACTTAATTATACAAGCCGCGTAGGAACAATTGTTTTGATTATTGCGATGGTTTTTGCCTTGACATTCTTATTAGAATTGATTGGCTTGATTCCTGAAAAATACGGTATAATTACCAAAAGTTTCCGCTTTTTCGGCAATAAGGAATATCGTTCTCAAGTGCTGCATAAATATTTCAAGAAATGAGTGTTGTTGTCCGTTATGAATGTGAATGAACTTAATGTGACTATCAGCATTGTGACCCATAATAGTGATAAGATTTTTTTGAGTATGGATTCATTAATAGAAACAATTGGTGAGAATTCGGGAATTCGGATCAGGATTTTTGACAATGCTTCGGAACCTGATTATCGCGAACGTTTAAAAAAATACCTTGCTTACCCCTTTATTGCTATTGAGTTTCATGAGGAAAATAAAGGTTTTGGGTTTGGACATAATGCAAATCTTTTAGAAATTGATGGATATGGGATTATTTTCAATCCAGACATTATTCTCACAGAGAATCATTTATTAGAGATGGTTAAGCATTTGGCCGATTATTCTGATTGTGGTCTTTTAGCTCCGAAAATTTTAAATGAAGATGGAACGACTCAATTTTTAATTCGCAACCATTTAGATGTATTTGATTATATGCTACGTTTCATTCCATTTAAATTTGTTAAAAAGCTGTTTGACAAACGTTTAGCGAAATTTGAGTGTCGTGATTTACCTGATGAGCAAGATAGTTTTGTACGAATGATTTCCGGTAGTTTTATGGTAGTGGATCTCGCTAAATTCAAGGAGATCGAAGGCTTTGATGCTCGTTACTTTATGTATTTTGAGGACAATGATCTTTGTCGTAAGATGGAACAAGCGGGATACCAAGCGGTTTACAGTCCCCAATTTACAGTGATTCACTTGTACGAACGTGGAGCTGTTAAAAGCAAAAAATTATTTTTAATTTTCTTACAGTCCATGAGAAAATATTTTCAAAAATGGGGCTGGCAATTTTTTTAATTGGAGGTAGGGAATGCAAAAGCAATCCAAGAAGAGAATTTCGGTTTGTATGGCAACGTACAACGGCCGACACTTTATTGAAGAACAATTGAACAGCATCTTCCCACAACTTTCAGAATATGATGAGCTGATTATTTCCGACGACCATTCAACTGATGGGACGTGGGAATTTTTATTAGATTTAAAAGCAAAGGATTCGCGCATCAGACTTTTTCAGAATCAAGGAAAAGGGTTGATCGCGAATTTTTCTAATGCAATTGAAAAAAGTACACACCCAATTATTTTTCTAAGTGATCAGGATGATGTTTGGCATCCAAACAAAATTGCTAAGACAATGCCATACTTTGACAATCCGAAGACAAAGGTGGTTGTTTCTGATTTGATCATTGTTGATAACGACTTCGAAGTACTGGTACCATCTTATCAATCGTTGCGTCATACACATCATGGATTTTGGCATAATCTAGTGAAGAGCAGCTATATCGGTGCAGGAATGGCGTTTCGTGCAGAGCTAAAGAAAATTATTTTACCGATTCCGCCAACTGTTCCCATGCACGACATGTGGATCGGGTTATTGGCAGATTATTATCGTGGTGTCACATTTATTCCAGAGCAACTGGTTTATTATCGCCGACATGGCTTGAATGCTTCTGAAATAAAGACGACAGCTTCAAAGGTCCAGCAATTCAAATGGCGTTGGAACGCACTGCAATTAGTAAGAAAAAGAATAAAAGAAATCAAAAAAAAGTAGCAAAACGATTTTTCTAATACCTAACATCAGGTATAATATGTTCGTATGCATTAAAAAAGGAGCGTAATCATGAAAGGAATCATTTTAGCTGGAGGAAGCGGAACGCGCTTGTATCCTTTAACAAAGGCAACTTCGAAACAATTAATGCCGGTTTATGATAAACCGATGATCTACTATCCAATGTCTACCTTGATGTTGGCAGGGATCAATGAAATTTTGATTATTTCTACACCACAGGATACGCCTAGATTTGAAAATCTTTTTGGAAATGGACATGAATTAGGTATCCATATCGAATATGCTGTTCAGGAAAGCCCAGATGGATTGGCTCAAGCATTTATTATCGGTGAGAAATTTATTGGTAATGACAGTGTCTGCTTAGTATTAGGCGACAATATCTATTATGGCGATGGTTTGTCTCGTATGCTGCAACGTGCGGCTAAGAAAACTGAAGGTGCCACTGTTTTTGGTTACCACGTGAATGATCCTGAACGCTTTGGGGTCGTAGAATTCGACGACGATATGCAGGCTGTTTCGATTGAAGAAAAACCAGAACAGCCGAAATCACATTATGCTGTGACCGGATTATATTTTTACGACAATGATGTGGTAGAAATCGCAAAAAACATCGAACCTTCAGAACGCGGTGAATTAGAGATCACTGATGTTAACAAAGAGTATTTGAAACGTAACAAATTATCTGTTGAAGTCATGAGTCGAGGATTTGCGTGGTTAGATACCGGAACACATGAATCATTATTAGAAGCATCAACGTTTATTTCGACGATCGAAAAACGTCAAAATTTGAAAGTCGCATGCTTGGAAGAGATTTCTTATCGGATGGGTTACATTTCCAAAGAGGATCTGATTGAATTAGCGCAGCCGTTGAAGAAAAACCAATATGGACAATACTTATTACGTTTAGCAAAAGAGGATTAATCATGGGGAAAATTAAAGTAACAGAAACAAATTTAACAGATGTAAAAATTGTTGAACCAGCTGTTTTCGGTGATCATCGCGGATTTTTTACCGAAAGCTTTTCAGTAGAAGATTTTAAAGAAGCAGGCATCGATTTTGACTTTATTCAAGACAATCATTCCTTATCGAGTGAAGCAGGCGTATTACGTGGTCTGCATTTTCAGAAGGGCAAATCAGCACAAACCAAATTGATTCGTGTTGTAACTGGCGCGGTCCTTGATGTAATCGTTGATATCCGAAAAGGAAGCCCAACCTATGGTAAGTGGGAAGGTTACATCCTTTCTGAACATAATCACCGCCAATTATTAGTTCCTCGTGGATACGCTCATGGATTTGTCACATTGACGCCAAACGTCAACTTCATGTACAAATGTGATAACTACTATGATGCAGAAGCGGACGGCGGTATTTCATTTGCGGATCCTGATTTAGCAATTGACTGGCCGATCGATATCGAAAAGGCAATTACATCAGAAAAAGATGCCAAACAACCAACCTTGAAAGAATTTGAAGCTGAGAATCCTTTCGTATATGGTGAGATATAAAGGAGTAAACAAGATGAAAAACATTATCGTAACTGGCGGAGCGGGCTTTATCGGCTCTAACTTCGTTCACTATGTCATAAACAATCATCCAGAAGTTCACGTAACAGTTTTAGATAAATTAACCTACGCCGGCAATAAGGAAAATTTAGCCGGTCTTCCAGCAGAGCGTGTGGAATTAGTTGTTGGCGACATAGCTGATGCAGAGTTGGTAGATCGATTAGTGAAAAATACAGATGCAGTTGTTCATTATGCGGCTGAATCTCATAATGACAACTCATTGAAAGATCCATTTCCATTTGTACAAACGAACATCATTGGAACTTATACGTTGATTGAAGCGTGTCGTAAGTATAATGTTCGTTACCACCATGTTTCAACAGACGAAGTTTATGGAGACCTTCCGCTAAGAGAAGATTTGCCAGGACATGGTGAAGGTGAAGGCGAGAAATTTACTGCCGAAACACCTTACAATCCTTCAAGCCCATATTCATCTACTAAAGCAGGTTCAGACTTATTAGTCAAAGCTTGGGTCCGTTCCTTTGGATTACAAGCAACGATTTCCAATTGTTCAAATAATTATGGCCCTTATCAACATATTGAGAAGTTTATTCCTCGTCAGATCACGAATATTTTGAGTGGCATTCGTCCAAAACTTTACGGGGACGGCAAAAATGTCCGTGACTGGATTCATACGAACGATCATTCTTCTGCTGTCTGGGCGATTTTGACAAAAGGAAAAATCGGCGAAACCTATTTGATTGGTGCCGATGGCGAAGAAGACAACAAAACTGTAATGGAAATCATTTTAGAAGAAATGGGTCAGTCAAAGGATGCTTACGATCACGTGAAAGACCGTGCAGGACATGATCTACGTTATGCGATTGATTCAACAAAATTACGAGATGAATTAGGCTGGACACCAGAATTCACTAACTTCCGTGCTGGTATGAAAGACACTATTAAATGGTACACAGAGCACGAAGATTGGTGGAAAGCTGAAAAAGAAGCTGTAGAGAGCAATTACGCGAAAAACGGCCAATAATATTAATTGAATTAGGCAGGGATAACCTGCCTATTTTTGAGAAAAATAAGAACACTGAAGGAGCAGATACAGATGATCTTAATTACAGGCGGACATGGACAGCTAGGAACAGAGCTGCGCCATCTATTAGATGAAAAGAAGCTCGAATATGTTTCAACAGATGCTGATCAACTTGATATCACTGATAAAGAAGCTACGGACAAATTTATAACTGATATGAAACCAGAAATCATTTATCATTGTGCAGCGTACACTGCTGTTGATAAAGCAGAAGATGAAGGTAAAGAGTTAGATGAGAAAATTAATGTAGAAGGTACTCGTAATGTCGCTGAAGCTGCAAAAGCTGCTGGCTCAACCTTGATTTACATTAGTACAGACTATGTTTTTGATGGTAAGAAAAAAGATGGTATGTATCAAGTAGATGATACAACGAATCCATTGAGCGAATACGGTCGTACAAAATTATTAGGTGAAAAAGCTGTTCAAGAAACGATGGATAATTATTATATCATCAGAACTTCTTGGGTGTTTGGTATTTATGGACATAACTTCATCTACACAATGCAAAATCTAGCAAAAACACATGATCGTTTAACTGTCGTGAATGATCAATTCGGTCGTCCAACATGGACACGTACACTAGCAGAATTCATGACCTTTGTTATTGAGAAAAACGCACCATTTGGTGTATATCATTTATCCAATGAAAACAGCTGCTCTTGGTACGAGTTTGCCAAAGAAATTCTAAAAGATACCGATGTCGAGGTTGCACCTGTAACATCGGAAGAATATCCGCAAAAAGCTACCCGTCCACAGTATTCAATCATGGATTTAAGCAAAGCCAAAGCGTTAGGTTTTGAGATTCCAACGTGGCAAGAAGCCCTAACCAGCTTTCTTGATTTAGAAGAAAAACAGTAAGAAAATTTCGGAGGTAAGAAATTTGTTTGAAATAGTGGTAGTTTTATATAATATGACGGCTTCAGAATCGTCAACGATCACAAGTTTGAACAACCTTCTCACCTCCGAAAATTTTTCTGAAATCAGAAGTGTTCTAATTTTTGATAATAGTGATAAGGTAAGTGAGCCTCAAGACTTAGAACGACGTTTTGAGTATCATCACAGTGAAAAAAACGTCGGATTGGCACAAGCTTATAATTATGCTTTAAGTAACCTTGGCAACGAGTCTGAATGGCTGATTACGTTGGATCAAGATACAACACTTACGAGTGAGTATCTGAATGAATTGATTGCTAAGTCTGCTAAACTACCTGATTCGGTGGTAGCGATAGCTCCACTGATCCATGATAATGACCAACAAATCTCACCTGTTAGCAGCGACACCTTACGTCCATTACATACAGATTTGCCCAAAAAGAACCAAACATATTCACAGGATATTATGGTGATTAATTCAGCAACTGCGTTAAGGGTAAGCTTCTTGCGGGAAGTGGGCGGTTACAATCTTGATTTCCCATTAGACTACTTGGATCATTGGTTAAGTTGGCGTATTTTTGCTGAAAAAAGGCAAATAAATATCCTGTCAAATGAGTTAAATCACCAGTTGTCTGTGTTGAACTATGCCGAACGTATGAATTATTCTCGTTATTATGCGATTTTGAAAGCTGAAAAATGCTATTATTCTTTATATAGAACACAATTGTTCGCTTCTTATCAAAGGCAGCTACTGCTTCGTGCAGGTAAACAGATTATTACTGGTAAATTCAATTACGGAAAAATCACACTTAAATTTTTATTTTCAGGAGGAAATAATGGAATCAAGAGCAAATAAGCGGATCAGGGAGGTGCCTGTGGAAAGAAAGAATCCCCTTTTACAGGTGCTTGATCAAATCATTCGCTTTCGCTACATAATCGGCATCATTTTTCTTGTGTTGATCGTTGCGCTAAATTTAAATGGGAGTTCGATCGGCTCTTGGGATAAAATCGTTTCAGAACGAAGTGACGGTAAAAAATCAGATGTTATCTTTGGAGAGAATCGAGAGGTTCGTTCAGATGAATGGATGGTACAAACCCCTTTTTACTTTTCTCAGACAGAGCAGGACTATCCTGTAGTGAATAAGCAGTACGGTAAGGAAGGGCAAAACATGATCATTGCCTATAATTCACCAGTCAAAGATTTGACAGTGATTGGCAAACCCTTCAACTGGGGCTTCTTCTTTTTGGGTAAGGAAAGAGGCTTATCCTTTTATTGGGGCTTTAAAATCATTGTTATGCTTCTTCTGAGCTTTGAACTAGTGATGATCTTAACGAAACGTAACAAGTATTTATCCTTACTAGGTTCCTTTTGGATTACTTTTTCTCCATCGATTCAATGGTGGTTTATGCAGCATGTGGGAGACTTGATGTTTTTCACATTAGCGATTATGGTAGCGAGCTACTACTTTATCGCGAAACATGAGAATAAGCTCATACGGCTATTGATGATGAGTTTGATCGTCATTAATGGGATAGGGTTTGTTTTGGTGTTGTATCCAGCCCATCAGGTGCCATTAGCTTATTTGATACTGTTCTGGTTATTTGGAACGCTGATTCATTTTCGAAAAAAACTGGTTTTGGATATTTGGGATCTACCGATCATCATCGGTGGACTGGGAATCATCGGATTTGTCCTATTCCATTTTTATAGCACGTCTAAAGATGCAATTGATGCGACCATGAATACTATTTATCCTGGTCACCGGGAAGCAGGCGGCGGTGGCTTGCCTCCATCTGACTACTTTCTATTCTTGACGAACTGGAAAATTCCCTTTGATGATTTCAGTTTTCAAGGTACAAACAACGGGGAAGTTGCATCTTACTTCAACTTCTTGCCATTGACTTTACTTTTATCACCCTTTATATTTTTTTCCAAACAAGGCAAAGAAGAAAAATACAAAGGTGTAATTTTACTTCTATTCTGTTGTTTTATTTTTGGCTGGACGTTCTTTGGCTACAGTCACGGAATCGCCAAAGCGTTGATGTTGACCTATGTTACTAACACACGCGGTTTAGTGACTTTAGGCTTCGGTGCTGTTCTATTGTCTCTCTGGATGATTAACTTCTTTTGGGAGTATGTAAAAGTTCCAGGCTGGCTCAAATTGATTTTTCTAGGACTTATTATGGCGTTGGCAACTCATTCAGTGTTGACCTCCGTGATGGGATTGTATTTCAATAATTTTGAAATTTTTATGACATTAGTTGTCTTTGGATTGATTCTGTTCTGTTTGCTTTACAAGTTGAAAAAAGCGTTTATTCTGGCAATGACTGGACTTGTTTTGGTTTCGGGAATTTTTGTTAATCCGATTGTTAAAGGAACAGGTGCAATCGATAAGAAAACGCTGGCTGAAGAAATAGTAAAGATTAAAAAGGAAGATCCGAATGCTACATGGTTAGCGGAAGACAATCTTTATAATTTTGCGCCTGCGTTAGGTGTTAAAACAATTAATTCTGTGCGTTTTTATCCAGATATGAAGTTATGGCACAAGATCGATCCTAAGCGTAAAAACGAAAAAATTTATAATCGCTATGCGCATGTCCGAGCATTTATAGATAAAGGAGAAACTAAATTCCATTTGGACCGACCAGATAACTTTACTGTCACTTTGAATTTCACCGATTGTAAAAAACTGGGAATTGATTATGTTATTAGTAAGCGTCCATTGAAGGATTACAATCCATTAAATTATGCCCAGTTTGATCGAGTATACGGACCCGATAAGGACAAATGGTCAATTTATCGTTTGACATTCACTTCTGATGAGGAACAAGCAGAGGCAGGTACAGAAACGACTGTTGATCCAATTGGCGGAACCGATAATTATCAGGAAATCCCTCAACCAGCTCCTAATTATAGTGAATATATCAATTAATTGAAGTTCGGAGGAAAAAAATGGAACGAATGAAAAAGAGCACAGTAAATACCTTGAATTTAGTTAGTGCAGTCATTCTGATTGGGATGACCTTGTTGTGCTTTTTCCTTTGGACCAAGGGTATTGGGACACAAGGAATGTTCAATATCTATGCTAATATGAACCGATATATGCCGATTGGAGCAACGATCGTCTTAGTGTTGAACTGCTACAAACTAAAATGGAACGATCTGATTTGGATCGGAGTTGCGATCCTTTCGATCCTCTTTTATCATCAGTTTGACGAATTGAGACAAGCTGGATTCCTGCAAGATATAACAATTGCTCTGATTATCTTTGTTGTACTGGATTTTAAACTCGTCGAATTTACAAAAAGTTTGCGACTGGTATTCGCTGGCTTAATATTTGTAGTTTTATTGATCACTGCTTTTCGTATTTTTACAGAGATTCCAACACCTCCTACAGGAATTAGTATTTGGGATAAGAGCAATAAGCTGCAAGAAATCTGGATCAATACGAACACGATTGGCAGCAGTGTAATGTGTTCAAGCTTCTTGGTTGTGACGCTATTGCAATCACTTGAATGGACTTGGGCAAATATCGCGAAATATCCAATCTATTTGATTGCATTGGCTTGTACTTGGGTTGTGCAATCTCAAGCAGCTTTCATTGCAGTAGTTTTCTTTGTTTTCTTTGATCTATGGCCAAGCTTTTTGAAAACAACGGTCAAATGGGGTTACGGCATTGGTTACAGCTTCTTTTTGATTGGCATCTTTCCATTGTCGTTGTTTTTAGCCAATTCTAGCAATATTGACTTATTTACTGGTCGGGAAGATATTTGGAAACATTTTTACGATACCTTATTCGAAGTGAAACAGCAATTTTGGGTAGGTATGCCGCCATTCACGTTTAAACGCGGTGCGCAGATTCTAGGCAATCACAACAGCTATAATGCGACATTGGGTCAATTTGGTTTGGTTGGTTTAGTGTTGATGAGCTTATTCATTTTGTATAATGTTTGGCTGATCATTATCAAAGATACACAGGCGACCCAATTAAGCTTTGTTATCGCCTTTTTTGCAATCCTTCTTCAATCAACAATGGAGGATACATTGATGGCACCTTATTGGATTCCGATCACTTTCTGTTTGCTAGGATTAGCGTGGCAGAAGAATCAACTACTCGCAGTACCACTTGATTATTCGGAGAATGTTTTTGATCCGACCGAGGAGCAAGAACCTGAAACGAGACTAACACGTAGAAGCCATCGAGGCTAATTCTTAAAAATAAGTTTAGATGTAGATAAACATCTAGGCTTTTTTTTTGTGACCTTGCTTTTACATATATCTTTCTGTAGAATAATAACGTTAATCAACTGTAGAAATAATAAATAAAGCGTTAGATGAGAGGAAAAAAAATGTTCAAAGACTTACTAAGTTTTTTTAAAGAGATTTTTCAAAACCGTACCTTATTAAAACAATTTTCTGTTAATGATTTTAAAGCACGTTATGCTGGATCGGCTTTAGGTATTTTTTGGGCCTTTGCCAACCCTTTGGTAATGGTCGTGACTTATTGGTTTGTATTTGGCGTCGGATTTAAAGCGGCTATGACTGATGGAAAGTATCCCTTCTTAGTATTTCTGTTAACTGGGTTAGTACCGTGGATGTATTTTTCTGAAGTATTAGGTTCCGGTACAAATGTCTTTCGTGAATACAGTTATTTAGTAAAAAAAGTTGTCTTTAATATTCGCATCTTGCCATCTGTAAAACTGTTTTCAGGGATGTTTATGCATGTCTTCTTCATCGTGATTGCGATAATCGTAGCACTTTTCAATCAGGTAGTACCTGGCTTGCATATGCTACAAATTTTCTACTATCTATTCGCGATGATGATGTTCTTGACTGGATTGACATGGATCACTTCTTCAATCCAACCTTTCTTCCCGGATATCAATCAATTTATTGGTGTTATTATGCAAGCATTAATGTGGGGGACTCCCGTCTTATGGAGTATTAACCAATTTGCGGCACATCCAACAATTCAATTTATTCTAAAGTTTAATCCAATGTTTTATGTTGTCCAAGGCTATCGGGACGCTTTTTTTGGTGAGCAGTGGTTTTGGGAAAAACCGTTATTAACGATCTATTTCTGGGTCGTGACCTTGATTCTATTAGTGGTCGGCAGCATCGTCTTCAAGCGCTTGAAACCACATTTTTCTGATGTTCTATAAGGAGATTAAAGCAAAATGACAGAAACAGTAATCGAAATCAACCATTTAACAAAAAAATATGATATGTATAAAAAGCCTTCTGATCGTTTGAAGGAAGCTTTAAGTCCTACAAGAAAGACTTATCATGAAGTATTTTACGCTTTGAATGATGTCAATGTTGAAGTGAAAAAAGGTGAAATGATCGGCTTTATTGGGGAAAATGGTTCTGGTAAATCAACGATCTTAAAGATCATCACTGGTGTGTTGACGCCTTCTGACGGCGAAGTAAAGATTGAAGGAAATATCGCAGCATTATTAGAGCTCGGTTCAGGCTTCAATCCAGAATACAGTGGTTATGAAAATATTTTTCTAAATGGGATGGTCTTAGGCTTTTCTCGTGAAGAAATGGCTGAAAAAGTTGATGATATTATTAACTTCGCAGATATTGGCGATCATTTGTACCAGCCGGTCAAAACCTATTCAAGTGGGATGTTTGTGCGACTTGCTTTTGCAGTAGCCATCAATGTTGATCCTGATATTTTGATTGTCGATGAAGCTTTAGCAGTGGGAGACTTGGAATTCCAGTTAAAATGTATGGAAAAATTTACCGAGCTGCGCAATGCCGGAAAAACAATTCTATTCGTTTCTCACGATGTGAACGCTGTTCGTCGTTTCTGTGATCGTGTCTATTGGTTAAAGAACGGTGTGGTTGAAGCAGAAGGTGAAACGATGGAGATCACCGAAGACTATGAAAACTTCCTGAAGAAGAAATCATTGAAAACTGTCGATCGTGAAAATTCAGCGTTAGAGGAATTTTCTGCTTATGACATTGTAGAAGTAAAATCTGCTGAGTTACTAGATGGTGATTTGCAACCTTTAGATATTGTTGAACAGGATAGTAAAGTGATTGTGAAAGTAACGTATGATGTCAAAGATGATTCCATCAAAAAACCAGTTTTAGGAATAGCTATTCGAACAGTCGATAATAACTATGTTTGTGGTTTGAATACCTTATTAGATGAGAAAACAATCTCTTGGAATAAGGGTGAGAATGTCTTCTATTTAGAATATGAAAAAATGGCTCTTTTGGGTGGCGAATATTATTTTGATGTCGCACTATTTGAAGAAAATGCAACTGTGCCATTAGTCTATAAAACCAGATATTTAACCATGTTCATCTCTGGTAAATATGTCGGCGAAGGCATCGTCGTTTTGGATCATAAGTGGAAGGAAACGATTTAATTATGAAGTATGATTTTGATTTGTCGCTTGAAGAGCACACGAGTGTGGGGAAAATCATCAGTCAGATTACTGAAGATTCTTCCGTTTTAGAATTTGGTCCCGGCAATGGTCGTATGACTCAGTATTTGATCAATGAAAAAAAATGTGAAGTATCGATCGTCGAATTTGATCCGGTCTTATTTGAGCACGTCATGGGCTTTGCCCAGGACGGCTTTTTAGGAAATATTGAAGAGTATAAATGGAACGACCATTTTGCTGGTAAAACCTTTGATTTTATTATCTTTGCTGATGTTTTAGAACATTTGATTGATTCGGAAAAAGCTTTACAAGAGGCTAGTAAATTTTTAGCGCCAAACGGTGAAATATTACTTACTTTTCCCAATCTAGCCCATAATTCAGTCTTAATCGATTTATTCAACAATAAGCTGGATTGGAAGCAATATGGTCTGCTGGATCGAACCCATAATAGTTTCTATACTCAAAAAGGATTTGAGGAATTATTCGAGCGTATTGGGTTATCAATTCGTCGTGAAGATTTCACCTATTCTCAAGTTGGCCAGAATGAGCTATCAGCTAGCTATGATGAGTTGCCGCATATGGTTCGCTATGATTTCAAGAATCGTGCGTTTGGCGAAGTTTATCAGTATTTCTATGCGTTGCGAAAGGAACCAGTAGCTGATCCTGAGCGAGTTGAGCCAATCAACTCAAATTACAACAAGCAGGTGCAATTAGCCTATTTGATTGATGGGAAATTCGAAGTGAAGCCATATATCTTTAACAATCAGACGAATGAAAATAAAGTCACAACTCACCTTGCACCCGCGAATACGGAGAAATTACGGGTCGTGATTGGGAAAGTTCCTGCAACAGTACAGCTTTCGATTGTTGTTGACAATAAGCTTGTCCCTATCGAAGAAACGAATGCCTCATGGTATCAGGAAGACTTATTTTTATTTCCTGAAGTCAAAGAGGAGCCTTATGTGATTATTGATGGAGCTCTTGTTGCGGGGAAAGAGTATACTGTGAACGTCAACGTCTTGAATGAAGAAGAGTTCTTCTCATCTGAAGTAAAGGTGATGCAGGATGTCACGAATGAAAAAGAAAAAAATCGTTTGCTTTCGTTAAAGCTGAATTATTTAGATCAGCATCATTATCAACTGAAAGATATTCCTTATATTCAGGCGAATGGCGAAATCGAAGGAATTAAACTGACGATCGAATCAATCGAAAATAATGAATCAGAAAATGAAGCGATCATTAAGGGCTGGGGTTTTTCTGAAACTAGCCAAATGCCCCTGCAGTATTTATTAGCGGAATCTATGAATCAGCTGCAAGTTAATCCAATTTATCGACCTGATGTAAATGAGGTCTATGACATTGCGTCATCAGAAAAATTCGGTTTTATCTTGACAATCAAAAATATGCAAGTAATGGATGCAATCAAATTGTTTGTTATCGCAGATCAGAAACAGCTGTATCCAGTTGTGGCAAGTAATGCTAAACCAGTAAGCACACCAGTTACAAGAAAGGTTCGTCGTTTACTCGGATCAATCAAACGGAATGGGATGTCGGGAGCTCTGAAAAACTATCAACGTTCTAAACAGCAAAGTGCTAATTATGAAGAGTGGATGACAAAGGTTGAAGAACCTACCCGAGCAAAATTAATTGAGATTTCGAAGGATCTGTCCTTCCAACCAAAAATTTCTCTAGTCGTACCTGTATATAATGTAGATGAAAAATGGTTAAGGGCCTGTGTTCAGTCTTTGACAGATCAAATCTACAGCAACTGGGAGCTTTGCTTGGCCGATGACGCTTCGCCAAAAGCCCATATCAAACCTTTACTGCAAGAGTTAGCAGCTGCGGATGATCGTGTGAAGATCGTTCTGCGTGAAAAAAATGGTCACATTTCAGAGGCAACAAACTCAGCAATTGAGATTGCGACTGGGGATTATATCGGATTCTTAGATAATGATGACATTTTGGCAGATACTGCACTTTTAGCTGTTGTGAATGCACTGAATGAGGATCAAAATCGTGAGTTCATTTATACTGACGAGGACAAGCTATCCATGAGCGGCAAACGTTTTGATCCATTTTTCAAACCGAATTGGAATGAAACGTTGTTGCTGGGACATAACTATATCACCCATTTTGTGGTAGTAAAACGTTCGATTATAGAAAAAGTTAGCGGTTTGCGCACAGAGTTCAATGGCAGTCAAGATTACGATTTTGTTTTGCGAGCTACTGAGGCGGCAAAGGAAATCTACCATATTCCAAACATTCTTTATCATTGGCGAACGATCGAAACTTCTGTCGCTATGGACCCTCAAAGCAAGGAATACGCCTATGTTGCTGGACAAAATGCGGTTCAAGCTGCGCTTGACCGTCGTAAACTTGACGGTGTCGTGTCGATGACGAAGAATTATGGGGCTTATAAGATCGATTTTAAATATGAAACAGATCCCAAAGTTTCGATCATTTTGAGTGGCAAATCAAGTGAAAAACAAGTGAGCGAACTTCTAGCGACTGAATGGTCTAATTTCGAGATCTTGACAAGCAGTTCAGAAATTACTGATGAACGCATTCGGATGTTCTCTGACAAAGATGAAAATAACCTTGCTAAGGAAGCGGCAGGTGAGTTTTTAGTTTTCTTAGCAGAAGATTTAGTACCAACAAAGAAAACTTGGTTGAAGGAAGCAATGAACTTTGTTCGCTTACCAAATGTTGGTGCGGTTGCTGGTAAAGTCATCAGTAAAGATGATGCGATTCTAAATTGTGGTGTGATCCTCGATCCTGCAAATGAGCGAATCGTATATGAGCAGCAAGGTCTATCAAATAAAACAATCGGAACGTATTTCCGTCCAACGCTGCCTCGTGAGATTTATACAGCAACGGAAGATGCGTTGATTATTCGCAGGACTGATTTCTTACAACTTGATGGTTTTGATCTCAACTTGCCAATTCAAATTAAAGGAATCGATTTCTCAATTCGCTTAGCACAGCAGAATAAAAAACTGATTTTTGATCCATATTTTGAAGTACGCTATCCTGGTGAAAATCATTTCAATGTAAAAAAAGAAGCATATGACACTTTAACGAAGAAATACTCTCAAGAATTGAATGATCCATTGATCAATCCAAATCAATTCAGCATAGGAGGCTAATCCCGTGGCAAAAAATGAACAAGTTTGCATTGATCAATGCAGTTATCATCCAGATACCAAACAATTAGAAATCAAAGGCTGGGCACTTGATCTCGATTCAAAAGAAGTCCCAACGATCGAGATTCACTCAGAAAACATTACTAGTGATAAAACAGAGCTTTACCCACGTTCAGATGTAGCTGCTGCTCACAAAACGAGTGCCAGCCTGCAAATGGGTTTTCATTTATTAATTGAAGTGGTCGATCCAACCGAAAAAATCGTGCTTGATTTTCATTTTGCTGAAGAAACTCAAAGTGAGTCATTTGTGCCAAATGAAAATATTATAAAAGAACCTAAACAGTCTTCGCAAATTCACGCATTATATGGCAAAGCGCGTAAAGGATTAGGCTATTTGAAGCGTAATGGGTTAAAAAATACGTTGCGTCGGATCAAGCTGGAGCAAAACAAGCAATCGGATGAAAGCTATCAACAATGGATCGCTGAAAATGAGAATTGGGACAATGACGCAATTCAAGCGGAGATTACTTCGTTTGATTACCAGCCGGTTATTTCGATTCTGATGCCGGTTTATAATGTAGAAGAAAAATGGTTGGCGAAATGTATCGATTCTGTTCAAAATCAATTTTACCCAAATTGGGAACTATGTATGGCTGATGATTGCTCGACAGATGCTACAGTTAGACCACTACTGGAAAAATACGCTGCACAGGATTCACGGATCAAAATTGTTTTTCGCTCTGAAAATGGTCATATTTCTAAAGCTACCAATTCTGCTTTAGAAATCGCTACTGGTGAGTTTGTTGCTTTATTAGATAATGACGATGAGTTAGCGCCAATCGCTTTGTATGAAGTAGTCAAACGCTTGAATGAAAATTCAGAGTTAGATCTGATTTATAGTGACGAAGATAAGATCGATATGGCAGGCAAACGGTTCGATCCAGCCTTCAAGCCTGATTGGTCGCCAGATCTATTATTGGGAACCAACTACATTTCTCACTTAGGAGTGTATCGTCGTTCAATTATGGAGGAAATTGGCGGTTTTCGTGTCGGATATGAGGGATCTCAGGATTATGATTTAGTTCTACGCTTTACTGAGCAAACTACTGCTGAACGTATCGCACATATTCCGCAAGTTTTGTACTATTGGCGTATTTTACCAAGTTCGACAGCTGCTGATCAGTCAACGAAGAGCTATGCCTTCGATGCTGGACTAAAAGCTGTTCAAGACGCGATTAAACGTCGTGGAATCGAAGCGATAGTCAATCACGCGGCTGGAAATGGCTTGTATGATGTCGAATATAAAGTGTTATCTGAAGACTTAGTAAGTGTCATCATTCCTACGCGCAATGGCTATGACGATGTAAAACGTTGCGTTGACTCCATTATTGAAAAAACGACTTACTCAAATTATGAAATCGTGATGGCTGATAATGGAAGTGACCAGCCAGAGATGCAAGATCTTTATGCGAATTACCAAAAACAACTTGGAGAACGATTTGTAGTTGAATCTATTGACATACCATTCAACTATTCTCGTATCAATAATTTAGCTGCAAAGGTTGCTAAAGGAAAATATTTGTTATTCCTAAATAATGATACAGAAGTTATTACGCCGGAATGGATGACCAAGATGGTTTCCTTCGCCCAATTTGAACGTATCGGCTGTGTCGGCACAAAATTGTATTATCCAAACAATACAATCCAGCACGCTGGCGTGATCTTAGGAATGGGTGGAGCTGCTGGGCATGGACACCATACATTTCCACGCGGAGATTTCGGTTACTTTGGAAAACTTGAAATCAACGTGGATTACTTAGCGGTAACTGCCGCCTGCTTAATGATACGCGCAAAAGATTTTGCTGAGTTGAATGGTTTTGATGAAGAGCTGACAGTTGCCTTTAACGACGTTGATTTATGTTTGCGAGAATACGAAAAAGATCACAACAATGTATGGCTGCATGGTGTCGAATTGTATCACTTCGAGTCTCAATCCCGAGGCTACGAAAATACACCAGAAAAACAAGCTCGATTTGAGAAAGAAACTAAGTATATGGAAAATACTTGGGCGAAATATATCGAGAACGATCCGTATTATAACCCAAATTTGACAAGGGTTGGGGGAGATTTTTCGGTGAGAGTTGAAAACTTGTAGCAACCGATTAAGGTCGGTTGTTTTTTTTATTTTATCTAAATTTATCTCTGACTTTTTGTTACAATATAGTTAGTAAAGTTAGGGGTGTTTCGTAAATGGATTTTATTTTTTTAGTTATTGTTTTTTTTATTGCATTTACAAGTGAAAAAAATCAGGATTATAATAATCAGCAATTATCTATCCAAACTACCAGTAATTTGCAAGTAATTGCAGTTATATTTGTAATGATGCATCATTTATCACAGGGACTTAGTGAGTATCCAGATTCTTTTCTAGCTTCACGTTTGGTTGTCGTAGGTAGGTTAGCAGTAGGTCTTTTTTTCTTTATTTCTGGATACGGATTAACAAAACAATATAAGAAAAAAGGGAATCTATATTTAAACACTTTTCTTCAAAAAAAGATTTTGAGCATTTTGATACCGTTTATTTTAGCAATGATTGTTTATTTAATTTATCGAAATATAATAGGAGAGTTTAGTTTGAGTAATGCAATCTTTTCTTTAATAAACGGTAGTCCGATTGTACCTACCGGATGGTTTGCTCTAATGATAATTTATCTATACATGACATTTTTCATTAGTGCGATTATTTCTCGAAAAAACGATTTAGTATTGATTGTACTGCTAATTTTAAGTGTGATAATATCGATTGTACTGGCTAAACGTCTAAATTATGGGGAATGGTGGACAAATGCTGTCTTTTGTTTCCCACTAGGAGTAGTTTGGAGTACTAAAGAAAAGCAAATTACCGATTTTCTTTTTCGTCAATATCGAAAATCTGCGTTAGCGTTTGCCATACTATTTAGCAGTTTTTTTTATCTTGATGAAGTGTCTTATTCCCCAGTTATTCGATCGTTATCTGTTCTTTTTTTTGTTTCGCTAGCAATGTTCATTAGTTACAAAATTACTTTTAAAAATTGGATATATCAATATATAAAAATAGTTTCTTTTGAGCTGTATTTATATCAGGGTCTGTTTATTCGTTTTTTTCGTAGTGACATATTATCTATCGACAATCGTTTATTATATGTATGCTTGGTTATTTTAGCGACTACAGTGTTAGCATTTGCTATGCAACAGATTGCAAAAATAATTGGATCGTTATTACTGAGATAAAAGACCTACGATTGTCTGGCTATAACGAAAGGAAAAATATTTTTCTTTTGATCTATAATTTCAGAATTCAAAATCAAAATATGCAAAGTAGCGCTCAAGGTGCTTTACATATTTCAGGATACCTCATACCTCATCTAATCGTGTTGGTGATGACAAATCTGGATGAAAGTTAGTTGTGTATGCGGCGCTATTCTGTGCGTCGCATACTTTTTTAGTTTTCAAAGATAACACTTATTGTAAATAAATTCGTGCTGTAAAAGCTGTGAAAATTAAGGTAATTAAAGGCCATTCGCTACCCATTTAAGAATAAATGATTTGGAAGTTTGAGTACCTTATAAAAAATCAGTCGAGTTTCTTTCATAATCAATATAGTTTGGCTATAGCCTAGCTGATAAAGCATTTCTTAGTTATCAGCTTATTACGAAGTATCACTACTTATAAACTAAACTCTTTATTATAAACCCAATAGAAAACGATTTCAAATCGCAATTTTGCACTTACCCCCCTCAAATTAACCGATTTTGGTCCAAAAACGGCTTTTTTCGCTCAAAATGTGCAAAATTGAGGGGGGGATCTGCAATTTTGCGATTCGCACTTTTTTGAAACCGTTTATATTTTAGTCACCGGCCGGTACAAAAAAATATTGGAGGAATTCAAATGATTCAACACATCGGAAACAAACTGCAAGTAGAGATTGACGCAGGTGGAGAGAAAGTGAAGAAAATCAGCTTCGCGAATGTGATCGAAGAACCAAGTGAAGAAAAAGTTCTGGAGCTTGGCGAGATTATGAAGGAATTATCGGTAGAAGGCAGCGAGCTGTACGGCGTAGTTCTTACCAGTCAATCACGCTACACCAAATAGAAAGGGGAAAAATAAATGTCCATGTTAAAAATCGTCGCAACCTTTAAAAACAGCTTTGGCAAGAATCAAATGTGGAGCTTCAATGATCCGGATACTACGAAGACAGGCACTGAAATCAAAGGATTATTAGAACGCATGACGGACGTGAAGCTTTGTCAAAAAGACGGTTCTGAGCTCTTCCACACCGTGGAAACCGCTAAGTACGTCGAAACGATTGAGACCATTATTTTCTAAATTAAACACTTTGAGGAGCGGCGGTAACGCGCGACCACCCTTCTCCATTATGAAAGCGAAAGGATGAGAACCTATGATGCAGAACCAACCCCTGTCGTTCCGGCAGCTATTCCATTTGAAACCAAAAACCCTAGAAACTCGAATTACCGATTTTTATCAAGCCACACAAAACAGCAGCATCACGATCCAATATATCTTAACGTTAAAAGTGCGCTACCAGCTGGGAGCGGCGGAGTTTGATCATTTTCTGAAGGATCTTGTCCGTGAGCTGTTTATGAATACCAAGGCAACACGCACCATGAAACGCTTCTTTCATTATTTTGAAGATTACTTTATGGCTCCTGAGTGGAAAACGTTAAGCGCGAGAATCTCTCCGCAAAGAAACTTCGGGGAGAAAGTCGTGACAAAGCTCCGTTCCCTCTTTTCATTTGCTCGTCCTGAAGAAACTAACGAACCTTGATAACTACGAACCTACGCAGATAAAAAACTATAGAAAGGAAACAGAACAATGATACAGAATTTAATTGTGACATTTGGAAAAGGCGATGGTGGCACCCATGACTGGACCTATAAAGGCCTCAATCCTGACCTAGCCGCACCAAAGATCAAAGAAGCTTGCGAACTATTGACGAAATTGGATATTAGTACACAAAACGGCGTAAAACTATTTGACTCTGTGGTGACCGCAAAGGTCGTGAAATACATTGATACCTTAATCTTTGATCCAGAACATGAGGCACAGAACGTGAATTATTATGGCGAGCCAGGCAAAGAAGCAGAACCAACCTGTGAAGAAGTACGCTGCTTTGAGGTATCGGATAAGCCAAAACAAACAGAACAGGAACTGTTGGCTACTCCGAAACCAACAGCTCTACCCAAAGCACCACTTGGACGCTATTTCAAACAGTTAACAAGTATTGAACCAACAGAAAAACCAGAAGTAGCAGTGGCAAAGGACACTCTTCCAGAATCGATGACGGTACCAATCGAGACGATCAAACAAACGCATGATTCTGTTCGATCAGCTGAACCTGACCCAAGCCAAGACACTAAAGAACGAAACGGACTACTGCAATGGCTTCACAGGATCAGAAAGAAAAACAAAGAAGGACCAACTGAAATTCCACGCGAATAAGCCATTTTCGCGATTACATCCGATCATTGACAAGTTCATAACTGCGTAGGGAACAACATTTTACTGACACCTGCGATTCTACTCGCAGGTGTTTACAAACTATATTTAGAAAGCGAGGTATATACATGAATCTTTTAACAATCGTATCAGGAGGAAGTATCCTCGATTATTTATTCGGTGGAAGCGTGCCGATCATGGGTGTTTTCTTAACTATGACCGGCTTAGATCTTTTCACTGGCTACATTAAAGCATTAAAGAACCATACATGGGTCTCCTCCATTAATCTTTATGGACTATTTACCAAATTCATCACCTTTTCCACCATCATTTGTGCGGCAGCATTGGATAAAATAGCGCCAACCGTTGGGATCACGCTACCCATCAATGTCGCGCTGATCTGGACTGCTTTACTAATCGTTTACGAGATCGGCTCGATTTTGGAAAATGCTCATGAATTCAAGCTAAAGATCACTTGGATGCAGAAATAGCTGCAAGTCCTCTAGGAAAATTAGGAAAATATTCTAAAACATGAATATTGAAACTATTTCTTTTTCTATTATGTTAAAATATTTATAAAAACATTAATAATGTTAGGGGGGATGTTAAATAATCCTGTCGGATTATTTAACGTTTAATTATGAAAAAGAGTAAATGGTTATGGTGCCTGTCAGTCGTTTTGTGTTTACCGTTATTTGGTTTTACAAACTCTAGTGAAGACCTATCCTCTGGAATACTTTCGTCAATGAGTACAGTTCAATCAGAAACGAATAGTAGTTTAGCTAGCTCTGAAACTGAACAGACAACAGAAAGCTCAGAATATGTTTCTGAAGTGTCATCATCTTCGGTAGTTTCTAACGAAGAGACATCGATGAGTGAAGAAAATCAAATTACAAAAAAGGCAGAACACAGTATACAGGCAGAGCCAGTGGGCGATAAGTTTTTTATTTCAATCCACGATGAGAATTACGTTTTATTTAAGAATCTAGATGGTGAAACAATTGATGATGGACGAAAGAACTATCAAAAAACGTTTGCTGTACAAGAAGTTACCAGCAATGATGGAACAACATACTATCTTTTAAGTAACTCTAAGCGTGAAATAGGTTATATTAATCCAGATAGTACTGAAAAGGTAACTAGTGAGGAAGGAAAACTATTTTCTGAGTCTAATACTTATGGTAGTATAATATCCGCTGATGCAGAGCTATTCACTACGGATTTTAAACAAAATGGAACGACGAAAAATTTAAAAGATCAAACTTTTGAGATCGCAGGCTATTATAATCACTACGATGAGAAAGTATATTATTTATTAAAAAATTCCACTGATCAATCAATCGGTGTGGTAGAGGAATCTGCAGTTGAAAAAGCAGACAATCAAGCAGGTATCAAGCACTCTGTGAATGACTATTATTCTGTTATGAAGAAAGATCAAAAAATTTGGAAGGATCTAAATTTTGATGAGTTGGGAACCACTGCATCAATCAATGAAAAAACTTTTAGTGTTAAGGAATGGTATTACCATTTTAACGGGAAAAAGTATTATGCACTTTATGATAATGGTGGAATATTCAGAGGGTTTGTTGAAGAAGGGACAATAAAGAAGGCAAGTAGTTCTGGTGGAATATGGCGATCAATGAATCAATATATCACTATTACAAAGAATAATTGGGCAATCTGGAAAGATTTTAACTTTAAAAATGGGAATTCTACTAAAGGCCTGTACCAACGTACCTATAAAGTTACTGGATATTATAATCATTTAAATGGATCGAAATATTTGTCTGTTTATGATAGTAAAGGTATTTGGCAAGGCTATCTTAATTCAGAAGGCGCTGAAGTAGTACAGACTCTAGGAGGGAAATGGTATGGAACCAATCAGTATATA
Source organism: Enterococcus sp. GPZ-007 (assembly GCF_059374735.1). Classification (NCBI taxonomy): domain Bacteria; kingdom Bacillati; phylum Bacillota; class Bacilli; order Lactobacillales; family Enterococcaceae; genus Enterococcus; species Enterococcus sp. GPZ-007. The sequence continues at coordinate 27,071 of NZ_JCAFYN010000002.1, forward strand.
ACAATTACAAAGAACAATTGGACCATTTGGAAGGATTTCAATTTTAAAAATGGAAGTTCGACTAAAAGTTTATTTCAGAGAACGTATCGAGTAACAGGCTGGTATCGCCATTATAATGGCATAAAATATTTATCAGTCTATGATAATAAAGGCAAATGGATGGGATATTTAAATGAAGGCGGAGCACAGACAGTAAATAACCCTGGAGGCAAGTGGAATGGCGTTAATCAATATATCTCCGTTACTAAAAACAATTGGACCATTTGGAAGGATTTCAATTTCAAGAATGGAAGTTCAACAAAAAATCTCTATCAACGTACGTATCGAATAACAGGCTGGTATCGCCATTATAATGGCACAAAATATTTATCAGTCTACGACAATAAAGGCAAATGGATGGGATATCTGAACGAAGATGGAGCACAAACGGCAAATAATCCTGGCGGTAAATGGAATAGTACGAATCAATACGTGACCGTAAATAAGAATAATTGGAGCATTTGGAAAGATTTTAATTTTCAAAATGGAAGTTCAACTAAAAATTTACACACAAAAACCTACCAAGTAACTGGTTGGTATCGCCATTTTAATGGAACCAAATACTTATCTCTGTATGACAATAAAGGGAAATGGCAGGGCTATTTGAATGAAGGTGGTGCTGCTAAAGCGGGTGGTGCCCAAGGAACTGGTTTTTCTATGAATAAATCGGTTCTAGTAATAAAAAGTGGATATTCTATATGGAATAACTTTAGCTGGAAAGAGAAGACTAGAACGAATTCACTGATCAATAAAACTTATCAAGTCAAGTGGTATTACAAACATATGAATGGTTCAACTTATTATTCGCTTTATGATGCTAATGGCAAATGGTTCGGTTATGTTAATAGTGGAGCAGTCAGAGAGCGAAGAGGTGTGTCGCATTATCTAGGAAATACTCGTCAAAAAGTACTCAATGAGCTAAATGCACATCAAAATGATCGTTTTTACTTAGGAACGCCATTCCGCTTAGCTGGTTTCAGCAATCCAGAGATGTTTTTAGTTCCTAATGGTGTGCCGAGTGTATACGGACCAGGTATGAATTGTACTGGGTTCGTTGCTACTGTCACTCGAAGAAGCGGTGGAAACTTAAATCGCATTTCAGGAATAACTTCTGGAGTTGGTGGGTACGTGAATGCTTATAATTGGCGAGATGCCTTAACCCGAAATGTTGAGTATTATTCGTTTAGTTCGATTGATGCTTTATTAAGAAGCGGAAAAGCGCAAAAGGGCGATCTTATTTATCTGGAAGCCGTTTTTACAAATCCTACTTATGATTGTCATATCGGGATTTTCTGGGGAAATAGCCCGAGTGAGAACAGATTCTGGCATCAAGTAATTGATGGCAATAAAATATCTCACATCTATTCCGGTACCCCCTATTCAAAAGTGTACCTTTTCCCACAAGATTAGAAATGTAAAAATATGCATTTTTAAAGTTTAAAATTTCTTTATATAATCCATCTGAAACTTTGATTAAAAGCGGTCAAAATCTACTGATTTGACCGCTTTTTGTTCTTTTCTTTTTTATTACTTTTTCTAGGAATGCTACTTTTTTTTTAGGGTGTATGGTAAGATGTGAAGTGGATTATTTTGTGGATTAGGAGTGTTTGTATGAATAAAAGTGGCGAATGGAGCGCTGCCCGCCGTTTTTTTATTATTTTAGTGGACGTGGTTGTTTATAATTTCTCTGTTTACCTTAGCTTTTTGCTAAAATTTGGTGGAGAAATTCCAGCAAGAAACTTTCAAACATTTGAAAGTTCTGCATTATTTACTTCGCTGTTCTTCATTATATTAAATGTTTTACTAGGGACGTACGTTTTTTATAATAGAATCGTCAGTGACATTTTTTTTGTGACGGTTATTGGGCAATTCTTGATGTCCTTGGGTATTATGATCATTACTTTTGCTGGACGTTGGTTCGCTTTTCCCAGAACGGTAATTTTGATTTCATTTTTACTTGGTACAGTATTATTGATTGTCTATCGTACAATCATTTATAAAGCCTATATGAAATTGAGCTCTGATAAAAAAGTGACAATTCTTGGTTTTGAAAAGGATGTAGCACCAGCGATTCAAAACTTTAGTTCACAAAAAAACAATAAACATAAAGTAGAGTCAGTTGTTTTAGATCACTTCTATGATAACTTGTTTAAAATCATTAGTAATGTAGATATCGTATATTTGGCATCAGACATTCCTGAGGCTGAAAAAATCAAAGTATATCAATTAGTAACTAAAGAAGAAAAGAAATTGTTTCTAAATACAACCTTTGAAAACTTAGTGACGATTAATCCGAATATCATGAACTTTGAAGATGAAAGTATTATTGAGTCATCTGGATTCAGGATTCCTTCAGAAGATGCTATGTTTAAACGCCTTTTTGATATTGTGGTTTCTTTGATTTTACTGGTAATTGCATCGCCCTTTATGTTGATTACCGCAATTTTAGTAAAAGCAACATCGCCTGGTCCAGTTATCTACAAGCAAATTCGAATTACTCAGGATCAAAAGGAGTTTCCTATATATAAGTTCCGTTCCATGAGCGCAACAGCGGAGTCTAAATCAGGACCAGTTTTAGCTAAAAGTAATGATGCTCGCGTAACGCCTGTTGGAAAATTTATCCGTGCTGTTCGTTTTGATGAACTACCTCAATTGATTAACGTGCTAAAAGGGGATATGTCCATTATTGGTCCACGTCCAGAACGACCTTTCTTTGTTGAGCAATTTAATCAAGAAAATCCCTATTATTATCTACGCCATAACGTGCGCGCTGGAATTACTGGTTATGCTCAGGTTTATGGTAAATATGTTTCGGACTACAACAGCAAATTGAAATTTGACTTGCTTTATATCAAGAAATACTCTTTCATGTTGGATTTAAAAATCTTGCTGCAGACCATCAAAATATTATTTGATAAAGTTTCTTCACAAGGTCTGGAAGAAGACGAGGTTTGCACATCGTTAGATAATATGGACTTTCCAAAAGAGAAAATCTTACAGTAATTTGAGGTGAAAGAATGTCCAAACCAAAATTTAGTATTATAATTCCGATTTTCAATGCTGAACTAACCATTACCAAGACTATCGATATATTGAAGAAAATGGATTACTCGAATTTTGAGGTTTTACTCATTAATGATGGTTCTACTGATGAGACTGAAAAAGTAATTAATAATTATATTGCAGGAGATACAAGATTCACTTTGTTTAGTAAAAAGAATGAAGGACCTGGATTAGCTAGAAATTTCGGAATTGAGCAAGCAACGGGTGACTATCTGCTTTTTTTTGACGCAGATGATTTTCCTAAGCAAACCATACTAGATGATTATTTGAGTATCATTTCTGATAATCCTAACCTTGATTTGATTATAAGTTCATTCACTTTCAGAACTCTAAATCAAGAAAAGATTGCTGATGAAAAAAATTATTTAGTGGATGATTATGTTTATAATAATAATGAAGGATTTTTATCTGACATGTATGAATTGATGAATAAACAATTGATGTATGTCGTGTGGAATAAATGCTATCGACGGGACATTATTATGGATCGAGATATACGTTTTAAGAATTATAGTAGTTGTGAGGATCGAATTTTCAATTTAGACTATTATAAACATTGTTCTAAGGTTGTAATGAACTCAAAAATTGAGTATATTTATGAGTTTGAAGGCGGCCTAGGAATTACGAATCAGTATAATAAAAATAAGTTTGCCACCTTTAAAGAGTTTTACGAACGTAGTAATGCAATTACAAATGATGAAAATAAAGATGGAATGGCTGCATTATTACTCAAAGGGACAACATCTGTCATTTTTTCGATTTTGGAAACAGAAAAAATTAACAAGAGTCAAAAAAAAGTTGAAATTAATAGAATTTTGCTTGATAAATCGGTTTTAGATGCAAAAAGAATAGCTAAAACTGATACCATAGCAAAAAGAATTACCAAGATACTTTTTAATATGCCAAAGCCTTTGTTTTTACTGGTGCTTAATACTGGTGCTTTTGTTGAGACAAGGATGCCTGGATTAATGGCATTATTAAAGAGAAAATATTAGCGATTGAGGGATCATATGTACAGTAAAGACAAGCAATTACGTCAAGTACAAGAAACTAGCTTAAAGCTTGCAAAGTATTTTTCTGATTTTTGTGATCGGAATGGATTGTTATGCTATTTATGTGGTGGGGGAGCAATAGGTTCAGTTAGGCATCAAGGCTTTATTCCTTGGGATGATGATTTAGATTTTTTTATGCCTAGGTCAGATTATGAAAAATTACTGGTTTTGTGGAAAGATCAAGAGAGCGATAATAAATTCGTTTTATTGAGAGCTAGTAAGAATTACAATGATCGAAATTCGTTCACAACGCTTCGAGATAAAGAGACTACTTTTATCAAGACTTATCAAGAAGACTTGGATATTAGTCATGGCATTCAGATTGATATTTTTCCTTTAGATGTTGCTCCAGGAAAAAAATATCAAAGAAAAATCCAAAAGTTTTGGGCACTAGTTTATGCTGTATACTGTAGTCAACAAGTTCCCCAAAATCATGGCGCTTTTTTTGCGAAATTAGGAAAATTGTTATTGAATCTGGCCCCTAGTCAATTGAATAAGTATCATGTTTGGAAATATGCAGAAAATAGGATGACAAAGTATAATTCAAAAGAAACTGATTTTGTTACTGAATTATGTGTAGGTCCTAGGTACATGGGTAATGTCTACCGTAAAAAAGATTTCTCTGATGCTAAAAAAGTTCCTTTTGAGGATACAGAATTACCAATACCAATTGGCTATGATAATTATCTATCAAATGTTTTCGGACACTACATGCAGCTACCTTCAGAAGATCAACGAGTGACGCACCACGAAACAGTATTTATTGATCCAGATAATGCTTATACAAAATATAAAGGTATTTATTATTTAACCAACAAGGAGGATAAATAAGTGATTACAGCATTAATTATTGCCGGCGGTGTCGGAAAAAGAATGGGACAAGATATACCAAAACAATTCATAACAATTGAAGGTAAACCAATCATCATCTATACTCTTGAGTCTTTTGAGCAACACCCGCTGGTTGATCGGGTATTAGTGGTTTGTAAACATGGTTGGGAAGAAACACTTTGGGGATACGTGAAGGAATACGGACTTAAAAAGATTCAATGGATTATTCCTGGAGGTTCTAAAGGACAGGAGTCTATCAATAATGGTGTTCAATTTCTTAAAGAGTATTCGGAGGAAGATGACACAATCATTATTCATGATGGAATTCGTCCTTTAGTTGATGAAATTGTATTGTCAGATGTAATCGTTAAGTGTCAAGAGCATGGAAATGGAGTTACTTCATTACCATATAACGAGCAAATTTTCTTAAAGGATACAGAAGAAACTACGAAACAATATATTGATCGTAATACCTTACGCAGAGTTTCTACTCCTCAAGCCTATCAGTTTGGTAAACTTAGCTGGGCGTACGACAAGGCAATCAAGGAAGATGTTGGAATGACTGATTCTTCTTATACTAATACCATGATGGTCGAATTAGGGGAAACATTGTATTTCGCAGCTGGATCTGACAAGAACATCAAATTAACCACACAGGATGATTTAGAACTTTTCAAAGCATATTTAAAGATGAAGGACTAGAGGTGGAAGTGTGTTATTAGAAAATGAAATCTATCTTTCTGAGTTAGATAGAATCAACCAGGCAAAAAATGACTGGAACAAGATTGATAACCATTCATTTTTGATTATCGGTGCAACTGGAATGATTGGTTCCTATATGATAGATGTTTTAATGAGAAGAAATGAGAAACTAAATGCAAACATCCATGTTTTTGCAATGGGAAGAAGTCTAGATCGCTTAAGATCAAGATTTTCAATGTATCTGGACTCTAGCCTTTTTCATATGGTAGAAACAGATGTCACTCAACCAATTGCATTAGATGATAAAGTTGATTATGTTCTCCATGGAGCTAGTAATACACATCCCAGAGCCTATGCAACTGATCCAATCGGAACAATCATGACAAACTTAATGGGCACGCAACAAGTTTTAGATTTTGCTGTCCGTAATCGTTCAAAGCGAATTGCTTTTCTCTCAACTGTTGAAATCTATGGTGAAAACAGAGGAGACGTGGAGAAATTTTCAGAAGATTACTGTGGCTATATTGATTGTAATACATTGAGAGCAGGATATCCTGAGGGAAAAAGAGCTAGTGAGAGTCTTTGCCAAGCATATATTGCAAAACATAAATTGGATATTGTTATTCCGCGGATTTGTCGTACTTTCGGGCCTACAATGCTATTAAACGATTCAAAGGCATCATCGCAATTCATCTTGAATGCTGTTAATGATGAGGATATTGTTTTGAAGAGTGAAGGTAATCAATATTTCTCTTATGCTTATGTTGGAGATGTGGTATACGCATTGCTCTACTTGTTAGCAATTGGTAAAAATGGTGATGCGTACAATATTGCTGTTCCAGAATTTGATTTACATTTAAAAGATTTAGCTAAAGTGCTAGCTAGCTTTAATAAGAAAGAAGTTATTTTTGATTTGCCTGATGAAGAAGAACGAAAAGGGTTTTCGACAGCGAATCAAGCTATCCTAGATTCAAATAGAATTAATTCCCTCGGTTGGAAAGCACTATTCGGAGTGAATGAGGCTTTAAAAAATACAGTAGAGTTAATCAGAAATGAGCGAATTTAATGTGTGAAATAAGTATTATCGTTCCTGTCTATAATGTAGAAAAATATTTAAGGAAATGTGTTGATTCTATACTAGATCAGACTTTCAAGGACTTTGAACTGATTTTAGTAGATGACGGATCGCCAGACAATTCTGGTGCTATTTGTGACCAATATGCTAAAGAGGATGCTCGTGTCAGAGTAATCCATAAAGAGAACGGCGGATTGAGTAGTGCGAGAAACGCTGGAATTGAAATTGCCAAAGGTAAATATTTAGGCTTTGTGGATAGTGATGATTATATTGCTGAGGATATGTATGAAGTTTTATTTAATCAAATTATAGCCTACAATGCCAATATATCAACGATAGAAATGATAGATGTCTATGAAAATCGAGTGACTAAAGTATCCAACAAAAAAAAAGTACAGCTTATTAATCAAAAAGATGCTATTAAGGCAGTTCTAGATAGTACGGATGTTTTTGCCTATGCTGTGAATAAACTTTATCAAAAAGAGCTATTCAATAAGGTGCGCTATCCAGAAGGTAAAATTGTGGAAGATGCTTTTATCATTATGGATTTGTTACTGCAGTGCGATAGAGTCGTTTCAAATACAGAACAAAAATACTTTTATTATAGAAGAAATGATAGTATCACTGGATTAGCTTTTTCTGAAAAAAATTTTGATGTTATAGAAGCATGGGAGTATAATGGAAAATTGATTAAGAAAGTATACCCAGAACTCATAGATTCTATTCAGAGGAGAATTTGTTGGTCCTATTTTGATGTATTGGATAAGATGGCTTTGAGTGATGAAAAAGGGATGAAAGAAAGCAGAAAACAAATCGTGAACTTTCTTCGTTCTAATTTTACATTTATAATGAAGAATTCAGTATTTACAAAAAGTAGAAAATTATCAATGATAGCTTTGATGATCAGTAATTCTTGTTATGATTTATTAGCAAAAATAAAGTATAATCATGTGGTTAAAAAAAATAGTTGATAAAGTTTTAATTTGTCAAAAGGAAGAATGGATTTTATGAAATATAAAGAAAATGTGTTGCTCCAAAGAGGGAAAAATATTTTTATAATTGGGTTGTTACTACTACTGATTAGTAGAGCGGTCGGACCTTACAGCTTATTGCCTTCAATTATTGATAATGTAATATTTTCATTTTTAGCAATTTTTGGAAGTATCGTCTTAGCTGCAGATTTTTTTACAAGAATATTGAAAAGGAATCGTTGGACTTATGATACATTACTTCTTTTGTTCATTGTTATTATGATTATTTCAAGTCTTGTCAATATGAAATATGGAATTTTTGCAAACATTAAATTCATCATATGGGAGGCATTATACTTTTTCATTGTCTATGACCACGGTGTAAGTTCCAACCAAAAAGATTCCGAACAATTATTGTCTTGGATTAGTGGTATTCTGATTACTGTTTGGACGTTTCTAGTAGTAGTTTCACTCGGAATGTTCTTGACGCAATTTCATTATTTGATTCAATTAACAAGGGTAAACCCATTGAGAATTGGCATGCTTGAGGGCCGTTTATTTGGGGTTTTTTCTGATCCAAACTATGGATCAGTAATGTGTGTCGTTACTATTTTCTTAAGTCTATATTATCTTTTCAGCAAAAAATATAAAAACAAATGGTTGATTGCAGGTATTTGTCTGTCAATTTTTCTAAATATTAGTTATATCGTATTATCAGGATCTAGAAATGGACTTATTACGCTATTATTGACAAGTTTTGTTTTTGTATTCTTCACTATGTATCAATTTCAAATAAAAAAAAATACAAATTTAGGGTTAACTATTTTCTTATCTATTTTAAGTGGGATAATAGTCGCCGTAGTTATCTTTTTAGTGACTAAGTTAATTAAAACCGGATGGTCATATTTTCCACAGTTTTTTGAAAAAAAACAATCTCAAGGAAAAATAGAAGGCAAAGTTAATTTGACTAGACATGATGTTTCGGAGAGTTCGGATGTATCTAATTTACGTTTCACTATTTGGAAAAGTGCTTTAGAAATTTTTCAATCTAACTGGCTATTTGGAACATCTCCGAAAAACATGATTGCATATGCACAGGATGTTTTACCTAATACTTATATTGCACAACGTAATTTTTCGGTCCATAATGCTTACTTGAATACGTTAGCTTCTACTGGGATTTTTGGTGGAATAACTTTTATTGCCTTCATTGTCAGCAAAGCTGCCAAGGTAATAAATTTTCTATTCAAACCGATAGCCAATTTTTTATCTCAACGTTTTGTATATTGCATTTGTGGTGTTTTTGCACTAGCTTTTTCTGGTTTTTTTCACAATGAAATGATTTTAGTGAATATTTCAGGAGCATTTTTATTCTGGTTTTTACTGGGGAATGTGATGGGGAAATTGAACGAGGAAAAAGAAGAACAGAATTTGCATTGAGAGGAATAATGTCTATGAATAATAATTTAGAATCTAAAATATTCCGAATAGTGTTTGTGTTAAAAAGTATTCTTCTTAGAGTTGGAAGATATGGGGTATTCTACTGTTGCTACCCATTCCTAATGTTAAAACCACTCAACAAAAATAAAATTGTGGTTTCCAGTTATTTTGGCAAAGGCTATGGTGATAATCCAAAGTATATTTGTGAATACTTATTATCTCAGAGGAAGGATTTAGATATTGTATGGTTATGTAAACCAGAAGTAATCGAAACTCAAGCTATGCAATTTCCGATAGGAATTCGTTTGGTAAAAAATAGATCAATAAAAGCCCTTTTTGAAATGTTTTCGGCAAAAATTTGGATAGATAATAGTCGAAAAAGTTTTTATCCTCCAAAACGAAAAGGTCAATTTTACTTGCAGACTTGGCATGCTGGATTTGGATTAAAACGAATCGAAAATAATGCTGTCGAAAAGTTAAAACCAAGATATGTAAAATTAGCAAAAAAAGACTCCGAAATGTGCGATCTGCTTGTATTTGAGAGCTCTAAATTGTTCAATAATATTGGAAAAATGTTTTGGTACGAAGGAGAAATTTTCAGGGAAGGAGTTCCTAGAAATGATGTAATTGTAAATAATGATCCTGCTGTAATTAAGAAAGTTTACAAAAATTATTCTATTCCTTCAGAAAGAAAAATTGTGCTCTATGCTCCTACATTTAGGGCAGGTGAGCTTGTAGAAGTTAACTCCGAATTTTTAGAGAACGTAAGAAAAACAATTTCTGTGAAGTTTAATAAAGATTATGTATTACTTATTCGTTTACATCCCAATGATACAGAAAATAAGAAATTGATTCTCGGAGATATTAATAACACCAATATCATTGATGCTTCTAATTACAATGATATGCAAGAGCTGTTATGTGCTACTGATTTACTAATAACTGATTACTCGTCAACTATTGGCGAAGCTTTGGTTTCTGATAAAAAGTGCTTTATTTATGCTTATGATTATGATAAGTATAAACTAAATAGAGGATTGGTAATGGACTTAATTGATTTACCTTTTCCAGTAACGATGGACCAAAATTCCTTTCTTGATAGTATCAGAAATTTTGATTTGAATGAATATTTGCTGAGTGTTCGAAGATTTAAAGATGAATTAAATATTTCCGAATCCGGACATGCAAGTCAAACTTTAGGAGATCGAATACTATTGGAAATGTCAAAATAGGAAGAAAACTTAATGTATAGGCATTTGCTAATGTTCTCTTTTGTTTAAAATTATTCCGAAAGGTCGTATATTGAGTTAATATGGGTAAATACAAAAAGTTAGTAGGAAATTCGTTTATATTTGCAGTAGGAAATTTGGGAAGTAAATTAATTTCATTTGTCCTAGTTCCACTATATACATATTATCTTACGACTAAAGAATATGGACAAGTTGATTTAGTAACAACAACAGTCAGCTTAATGATTCCAATAGTATCTGGAGGAATATCTGTTGCTGTTTTGCGCTTTGCGTTAGATAAAGGCGTAGATAAGAAAGCCGTGGTTACCAATTCAACAGTAATAGCTTTAATAGGTATCTTAATTACTGCTCTCTGCTATCCTTTATTGTCCTTAACCGGAGCGTTTAATAAAATATTATTGGCGTTTATAACGCTGTTAGCAATTCAAATTTTCACACAAATAATTGCTCAATTTGCCAGAGGTAATGGTCAAGTAAGAGTTTTTGCCTTTAACGGTATGATTAAGACATTAGCAATCGGATTATTGAATATTTATTTTTTAGTGGTTTTAAAGATGGGCTTGAATGGTTATCTTATTTCTCTAATACTTGCTGAAATTATTTCTTTGATCTATCTTTCAATAACGACGCCATACTTTAAAAGTTTTTCGGCTAAACTGATTAGTAAAAGTTTTATCAAAGAAATGCTAATGTTTTCTGTTCCGACAATTCCCAATGACGTATTATGGTGGTTTGTGAACAGTGCCAGCCGGTATTTCATTCTATATTTTTTAGGAGTAGGAGCAAACGGAATTTATGCTGTAGCAAACAAGATACCCTCAGTGATTTCTATGATGCAGTCTGTATTTTCTCAAGCTTGGCAGATTTCATTAGTTGAAGAGATTGATTCTGAGAATCGTGGTGAGTTCCATGCAAATATTTTTAAATATTATGCATTTTTACTTTTTTTTACTGCATCTTCAATTATGGTCATATTGAAGTGGTTATTGGGTAATCTTGTTCAGAGTTCATATTTTACCAGTTGGGAAGTCACTCCATTTTTATTAATTTCAGCGATTTATTCAGGGTTTATTGGTTTTTATGGGCAATTTTATATAGCAGAAAAGAAAACAAGAGGATTAATGAATACTTCAATTATTTCTGGTATTTTAAGTATTGTTCTTAACTTTGTGTTTATTTCAATGTTCGGCTTAATAGGTGTCGGGTTGGCCTCTATGATAAGTTTGTTTGTTGGTTGGATGATCCGAATCTATGATACAAGTAAGTTTATTGTTGTCAAAATAGATATTAAGAATATTGTAGCAAATCACATTGTCTTAGCTCTTCAAGTTTTTTTAATTTTTAAATTCGATGGACTAATACTAATAATCTTGGAGACTATCTGCTTAATAATCCTGTTGTTTGTAAATGGAGATATTGTAAAAGGAACGATTGAAACAATAAGACGTACTATTCGTTCAAAGAAATAGAATTTTAATCAGAGGTGGATAATGTAATGAGAAGTATCTTAATCACAGGTGGAGCCGGCTTCATCGGTTCTACTTTAGCCAATCATTTATCTAAAAAAAGTTCTGTAATTGTTCTTGATGATTTATCGATGGGGAAAGAGGAGAACTTAGTAAAAAATTCAAACCTTACATTTGTTAATGGTTCAGTTACGGATAAAGAGCTAATGAATGAAATTCTTTCAAAAAATACTTTCGACTATATTTTCCATCTGGCTGCAATTGCTAGTGTGGCAGATTCAGTCGAGCGTCCGGTAGAAACACACCAAATAAATTTTGAAAGTGTTTTGATGCTGCTAGAACTAATCAAAAAATATCAAAAAGATTTAAAACGGTTAGTTTTCAGCTCATCAGCAGCAGTTTATGGAGATGAGCCAACTTTACCTAAGAAGGAAGAATCTGTAATTCGTCCGCTAACTCCCTATGCAGTTGACAAGTTTGCTGCAGAGCAATATGTATTGGATTATAATCATCTGTATGGTATACGCACTAGTGCTGTGCGCTTCTTTAATGTTTATGGACCAAATCAGAATCCAGAATCACCATATAGCGGTGTTATCTCTATTTTAGTAGATCGGTACAAAAAACTACAAAAAGGAGCAGAGGCTGAATTTACTTTGTTTGGAGACGGTTCGCAGTCACGCGACTTTGTCTTCGTCGAGGATGTTATTCAGGCTTTATTACTTGTAGCGAGTAAAGAAGATTCTTTAGGTAGACAGTTTAATGTTGGAACTGGAGAGGCAATTGATTTAAATGAACTAATTAGAGTAATTAATGAAGCATTAGATATCAAGTTGCCTGTAAAGTATGAAGCAGAAAGAGATGGAGATATTAAGGACTCAGTTGCTGATATTTCCAGACTAAAGAGTTTAGGATTTAAACCAAACTTTAGTGTTCAAGCAGGCATGAGAAAATATTTAGAATCTGAAAATTTGATTTAAAAGTCGGAGCGCATCCGACTTTTTTTTGGTATTATGATATATAGTTGTGAAGTTAGGAGAGTAAACATGAACAATGAAAAAATAGCTATCCTTATCCCTTGCTATAATGAATCGTTAACGATAAAAAAAGTAATTAATGATTTTCAAAGGGAACTGCCTGAAGCGGATATCTACGTCTATGACAATAATTCAACAGATAATACGTACGAAATTGCACTGAATGAAGGAGCAATCGTAAAAAAGGAACCACGCCAAGGGAAAGGAAATGTTATACGTCAGATGTTTTTTGATATAGAGGCAGATTACTATTTGATGGTAGATGGTGATGATACGTACCCAGCTGAAAACTCTAAAGAGCTAATTGCAGCTTTAAAAGAAGGCAGAGCGGATATGGTGATTGGAGATCGATTATCCAACGGGACGTATTTTAACGAGAATAAACGAGCCTTTCACGATTTTGGAAATAACTTGGTCAAGAACTCAATCAATGGTTTGTATCAAGCGGATATCAAGGATGTAATGACTGGCTATCGCGGATTCAACCGAATGTTTGTTAAGAGTTTTCCCGTAATGAGCTCAGGATTTCAAATTGAAACAGAATTTACAATACATGCTTTAGATAAGCGTTTTAAACTGGTAGAGATTCCGATAGATTATCGTGACCGACCTGAAGGTAGTGAATCGAAGCTAGATACTTACTCTGATGGGATCAAAGTTTTATTGACGATTTTGAAGATGTTCAAAGATTATAAGCCGTTATTGTTTTTCTCTGTTATTAGTCTAATTTTCTTTTTGTTTGGACTGATTTTTGGTGTACCAGTGATCAATGAGTTTGTTCGCACAGGTTTTATTACTAAAGTGCCTTCTTCGATATTAGCAACAGGCTTAATGGTTTTTTCGTTGTTGTTGTTAATTACGGGATTAATCCTGGATACAGTAGTCACAAATGCCAAAAAAGAGTATGAGTTAAACTTGTATCGTTTGTATGAAGAAGAAAGTAAAAAGAAAAAAATATAATTTCCTTAACTAAATAAATTTTACATTTCCCTCCTCTTTCATTTCATGTATAATGGTTAAAGTTATGACATGAAGTAAGGAGGAGTTGTTTTTGTCTGAGGATCAAAACCAACACTCAGAAGAAGGATCTTTTAAAGAGCAGATTATGCGGGCTTTAGAAGAGGGAAAGAAAAATCGTGATGTAGAGTCAACCAAAAAAAAGACGACGAAATCTGGAACTTTAGGAGCAAAGAAAGATTCTAGCGATGATGACGATTTAGCTTCGTCTTATGAGCGCTTATTTGGCAACAGACAAAGTAAGAAAACATCAGCGGTCTCTGAGCAGAAGTCTAAGCCAGTCGAAAAGAAAATAGAAAAAAAGGAACCACCGAAAGAAAAAAATATTTCAGATGATAAAGTTTCTGAAACAGAGGTTGAGTCACCAAAAGAAACTAAGAATACAACTGTTGAAGAAAAGAAAGCTATTAAAAAGAAAGAGCAAAAGTCTGAACCTTCAAAAGTACCAAATAAAAAAGCATTATCCCGTCATTTAGAATCTTATAAAACCGCCAAAGGTGCTGCTGTTGCAAAGAAATCGATAGATCAGGTTGAAAAGCAGCCCAAAAGTGATGGAAATACTGAAGAAGAACCATCAATTTTCCACCGTTTAGGTGAGAAGTTTGATGAGCTTCGTAGTATGGATGATGAGTTTGAAGGGGATTTAAGTGAGGAGAGCAACTTGAAACGAGCAGAACGTCGCAAAGAGGATCGGGTCGTCCGCAAAATCGTTTATATATTGACGATTGGGATTTTGATCGTCGCCGGAATTTTAGCAATCTCAGGCTATAATTATGTCAGTGCTGGGTTAAAGCCGTTAGATAAGAACGATAAAAAACTTGTACAGGTAGAAGTTCCAAGTGGATCTTCAAATCGTCAGATAGGTGATATTTTAGAAGAAGGAGATGTCATTCGCGATGGGATGGTCTTTAACTTTTATACGAAATTCAAAAATTTAACGAATTTTCAAGCGGGTTATTATCAATTTTCACCTAACATGACATTAGATCAAATCAGTAAGGAGTTACAGCAGGGAGGCAGTGCTGAACCATTGGACGATGCATCTAAACTAACTGTTCCTGAAGGCTACGATGTTGATAAGATTGCCAGCTTAGTTGCTAAAAAGACAGACTTCAAGAAAGAAGATTTCATCAAAGTAATGAAAGATGAAAAATTCTTCGATCAATTGAAAGCTCAGTATCCTGATTTGTTAACAGACGCCGGTAATGCCAAGGACGTGCGTTATCGCTTAGAAGGCTACCTATTCCCAGCAACCTATAATGTTCACAAAAATAGGAGTCTGGAAGATTTAGTGACACAGATGGTTGATACGATGAATCAAGTATTAACCCCTTACTATAGTCAAATCAAAGAAAAAGGGTTAACTGTCCAAGAAGTCATGACTTTAGCATCATTGGTGGAAAAAGAAGGCGTCACTCAATCTGATCGTAAGAAGATTGCACAAGTCTTCTTTAACCGAATTGAAGCACAAATGCCGCTGCAATCAGATATTTCAATTCTATACGCGTTAGGTGAGCATAAAGAGGTTGTCACGATCAAGGATACAGAAGTTGATTCGCCGTATAACTTGTATACAAATGCTGGTTTTGGACCTGGACCATTTGATAATCCAAGTCAGGAAGCAATTCTAGCTGTGCTTGATCCAACCGAGAATGATTATATTTATTTTGTAGCTGATATCTCAACTGGAAAAGTTTATTATGCTAAAACTTATGAAGAGCATATGGAATTGGTTGAAAAATATGTCAATAAAGAGAAATAAACAATTTACATTACAGTAATTACGTGGTAATCTTTTGTGGATAAAATCTATAAAGGATTACCTTTCGTAATTTTGTTGATTGAAGGAGAAGAAAAATGGTAGAAAAAACATATCCAATGACTCTAGAAGGAAAAGAAAAGTTAGAGCAGGAATTAGAAGAATTAAAAACAGTAAAACGTGGAGAAATTATTGAAAGAATTAAAATCGCTCGCAGCTTTGGCGATTTATCTGAAAACTCTGAGTATGAATCTGCTAAAGATGAACAAGCTTTTGTTGAAGGACGTATTAGTACTTTAGAAAATATGATTCGTTTTGCGCAAATTATTGACAACGAAAATGTTGACTCAGATGAAATCTCAATCGGCAAGACAGTAACTTTTGTTGAACTCCCTGATGACGAAGAAGAAGAATATACGATCGTTGGGAAAGCCGAAGCAGATCCATTGACTGGTAAGATTTCAAATGATTCACCGATTGCACAAGCGCTGATTGGTAAAAGCGTTGGAGATATAGTGACAATTGCGACACCAGGCGGAAACATGGAAGTCAAGATCGTTAATGTAAAACAAAATTAGAAATAAACGTAAGAGGCGCTGGTCGCCTCTTTTATTTTAGGTTCTATTGACGGAGGTTGCGACCTTAGACCGATAGTAATTAGAACGTAAAGAAAGTAGAATAAGGTATAAATAAAAAGTTGGGAGGAAGACAAAATGAAAAGTCCGTGGCGCTTTTTCATTGTAATTGAAGCCTTGCTTGCAATTTTCTTATTATGGCAATTATCTTCAAATCCTGCGATGTTGATTATGCTGCTTTTTGGCGCATTAAATATATACTGGGCATTGCGAAAACACCGTCGTCGAAAATTTCAATTGATCTTAGGCTCTGTGATTTTAATCATCTGTTTAGTGAATAGTCCTGCGACTTGGTTGATGTTGATTTTTGCTGTAATATTTCTTGGCCTTAAGGGGTTTGAAATTGCAGGCATCTCCATGCCGAATCGATCCTTAAAGAATAAAAAGAGCATCGTGATGGTGGAAACCACCGATCCGACGAGTCATAATGGCGAGCGGAAGAAACAAAGCTGGATTGGAAATGATCGAATCGGGACACAAGTTTTCGAGTGGGATGATATTAACGTGGCAGTTCTAGCTGGAGATACGATCGTTGACCTAGGAAATACATTACTGCCGAAAGAGGATAGTATAGTGATTGTTCGTAAGGGTTTTGGAAGGACACGTATATTAGTTCCTTATGGGATCGGTATTCTTTTCGAACATGCGACATTGTATGGGAAAGTTGATTTTGATGAGGACACACAGGTTCTTCGTAATGAAACAATCAAGATGTATAGTGAGGATTACGATGAAAGTCCTCGAAGATTAAAAATTGTGACCAATACATTGGTTGGAGATGTCGAGGTGATCCGCGTATGATGGGGAAATATTCTCGTTTACAAATTTCCCTTTATTCTGGGCTGATCTCCTTTTTATTGATTCTGACAACGTTATTTTTGTACATGTACGCAATTGGTAAAAAGCAGATGTTTGGGCAATTGTTTGTAGCACGAATTTTTTATATCCCTTTATTTGTTCACATTATCGTCATTTCCTTGACTGTGAGTGCGGCAGTCTATTTTCTTGTGACGTTTTTAGAAAAACGACAACTGGGAAAAATCGAAGGGAAACTACAGAACTTAGCTTCTGGTGATTACGATCAGCCTTCTTTAGATGTTGCCATCTCTCAAAATAAAGAGATGCTTCTGGTAGATCATGATATTAAACGGATCAAAGAAAAACTAGTCAGTATGTCACGGGAACTGCAGCAATTAAGTAATCAGCCGCAAATGGTGGATGGGACGACTAAAGAAAAGATTTTAGAAGAAGAACGGCATCGTTTAGCCCGAGAATTGCACGATTCAGTTTCTCAACAGCTGTTTGCGACGATGATGATGATGTCAGCCCTGAATGAGCAGTCTCAGCATTCGGAAGAACTAGAGCCCTACAAAAAGCAACTGGCGATGGTAGCCGATATTATCAACGCGGCTCAATCAGAAATGCGGGCATTGCTTCTTCATTTACGACCTATCAGTTTAGAAGGAAAGAGCCTGCGGCAAGGGATCGAGCAGCTGCTGAAAGAGCTGCAGACAAAGATTCAGATTCAATTAAAATGGGATGTCCAAGATATCCAGGTTTCGGCTGGTATCGAAGACCAATTGTTCCGTGTGGTACAAGAATTACTCTCCAACACGCTGCGTCACGCGAAAGCGAATGAGTTGGAAGTCTATCTGAAAATTGTTGGTCAGAGCATCTTGCTGCGTGTCATCGATGATGGGGTCGGCTTTGAAGCTAAAGATGAACATGCTGGGAGCTATGGACTGCGAAATATTCGTGAACGAATCGCTGGGGTTGGCGGCTCAACTAAGATCATCAGTTTCAAAGGTCAAGGAACGAGTATTGAGATTAAAGTTCCGGTTGTTGAAGATGCCAATTCAAACATTGAAAGCTCATTAGCAGCGAATGGAAATGAATAATCGTTTTAGTAATTTAAAATTCTGTTGTCAGATAGTGTCTGGCAATGTCAATAGAAGCGAAATAAGGATGTCAGTTCAAATAATAGTAGGATTGCATTATAGTTGAATGACAAAGGTCATACAAATCGAATATACAAGGAGGCAGAATATGATACGAGTGTTATTAGTGGATGATCACGAAATGGTGCGTTTAGGCGTTTCTTCTTATCTATCGATCCAAGCGGATGTAGAGGTCGTTGGCGAGGCGGAAAATGGCGAGGAAGGCTACGAGAAGGCAATGGATCTTCGGCCGGATGTAATTTTAATGGACTTAGTGATGGAAGTAATGGATGGAATCGAATCAACTAAGAAAATTTTGAAGGAATGGCCAGAGGCTAAAATCTTGATTGTAACCAGTTTTATCGATGATGAGAAGGTCTATCCAGCAATTGAAGCAGGGGCATCTGGTTATCTGCTGAAAACATCGACTGCTCATGAGATTGCGAACGCTATCCGAAAAACATTCAATGGTGAGCGGGTCCTAGAACCAGAAGTGACAACAAAGATGATGGAGCAATTATCAAATCGTAACCGTCATGTTCTGCATGAAGAATTGACGAATCGCGAACAGGAGATATTGCTATTGATCGCGCAAGGAATGAGTAATCAAGAAATTGCCGATGAGTTATTCATCACGTTGAAAACAGTAAAAACACATGTATCCAATATTTTGGCTAAGCTGGAGGTAGAAGATCGGACACAAGCAGCGATCTATGCCTTTAAACACGGGTTGATAAAATAGAGAGTTCATCTCTGTTTTATCAACCCGTTCTTTGCTATACTTAGAAAGTGAAATAAAAAATGACTAGTTTAGTGCGAGGAGATAATATGAAACAGAGTTTTGTGATCATTGGATTAGGTAGATTCGGTGGTAGTATGTGCCGGACACTGATTGAATCGGGACAAGAGGTTTTGGCGATCGACAGCAGCGAAGATCGTGTAAATGAGTATATGAATATCGCCACTCATGCCGTAGTCGCAAACGCACAGGATGAGATGACTTTACGATCGTTAGGTATCCGTAACTTTGATCATGTGATTGTGGCGATCGGTGAGGATATCCAAGCGAGTATCTTAGTGACTTTGATGGTCAAAGAGATGGGTGTGCCAAACATCTTAGCTAAGGCGCAAAATGAATACCATGCGCGTGTGTTAGAAAAGATCGGTGCTGACCGCGTCGTTCATCCTGAACGTGATATGGGGCAGCGAATTGCGCATAATCTAGTTTCAAAAAATATCTTAGATTATTTAGAGCTTTCAGATGAATTCTCTTTAGCAGAAATTAATGTAACCAATCGGAAATTCTATGGGAAAACGTTAGATGAACTGGACTTTCGTCAGCGCTTTGGCTTGAATGTAGTAGCGATCCGCCGTGACAACCAAGATCCGATCGTAACTCCGCCAGCGGAAGAGGTCGTGCAAAAGAATGATCATTTAGTGGTGATCGGTCGTGATGAAGACGTAGATTATTTAGATGAAAAAATGAATGGATAGGTGGTTCAATAAATGAAGTTAACAATAACACCAAAAGCCCAAGAATGGTTCAAACGCGAACTTGAATTAGAAAAAGGACAAGGCATCAAGTTTTATGGCAAAGTCTATGGAAAAACACAGGTACACGATGGTTTTTCAGTAGGAATGTCAGTGGATAATCCAGAAAGTCCACTTGTGAAAACAACACTAGAAGATCAACTATTTTATATTGAAGAGGCCGACGAATGGTTTTTCAAAGGATACGATCTAGTCGTTGATTACGATATAGAACTAGATGAACCTAAGTATGAGTTTAACCAAATTTAGGAGTGGCTTGAATGATATCAGTAATTGTTCCTTGCTTTAATGAAGAGGAAGCAATTCCTCTTTTTTTTGCGGAGATGGAAAAAGTAAAAAAGGAAGTCTCTCATAGCTTTGAGTATATTTTTATCAATGATGGTTCAAAGGATAAAACCTTAGAAGTTTTGCGGAATTTAGCACTGAGGTACGATTATGTTCGATATATTTCTTTTTCACGCAATTTTGGAAAAGAGGCGGCACTTTATGCGGGGTTGCAAGCATCAACTGGTGATCTTGTAACTGTCATGGATGTTGACTTACAGGATCCGCCAGAGCTACTTCCACAAATGATTGAGATGATCGAAACAACAGACATTGATTGTGTTGGAACTCGCCGGGCAGACCGCAAAGGTGAACCACCAATTCGCAGTTTTTTTGCAAAGAAATTTTACCAATTAATTAATCGAATTAGTGAAACAGAGATGGTCGATGGCGCGAGAGACTATCGCTTAATGACCAGACAAATGGTGGATGCAATTTTAGAATTAACTGAACACAACCGTTTTTCAAAAGGGTTATTTAGTTGGGTTGGATTCAAGACAGAATATATTTCATTTGAAAATCGTGAACGTGCAGCAGGAGAAACGTCATGGTCATTTTGGAAATTATTCAATTACTCAATTGATGCAATAGTCAATTTTTCGGATGCACCGTTGAACATTGCTTCGTTTGTAGGAGCTTTTTCCTGCTTAGTTGCTGTGATCGCAATGATTTTTATTATCGTGCGTGCTTTACTTTTTGGTGATCCGACAGCGGGGTGGCCGTCAATGGTGACAATTGTCCTCTTCATAGGAGGGGTACAATTGTTGTGTATCGGTATCATTGGAAAGTATATTGGAAAGATTTTTATGGAAACTAAGAAACGCCCAGTATATATTGTCAAAGAGACTGAAAAAAAGTTGGAGAAATAATCTCCAACTTTTTTAGTATCCGCGCTTTAACTCGACTTGATTAACTGACAATTCTTTATCCGTAACATAGCTCTTTAAATTGGCCAAAAAGATTTTCATAAATTTATTTTGAAAATCAACTGTCATACCAGAGATATGGGGTGTAATCAGCACGTTATCGAGTTTCCATAATTTATTTTCTTTTGGCAAGGGTTCTTCTTCGAATACATCGAGAGCGGCAAAAGCAATGTTTTTCTGCTCCAAAGCTAAAGTTAATTCTTTAGTATGAACGGTGTCACCACGACCGACGTTTATGAAGACGGCGGTCTTTTTCATTTTTTCGAAAATATCGCTATTGAAAATGTGATAGGTCTCGGGAGTTCCAGGTAAGATTCCTACCACAATATCCATCTCAGGTACAATCTTCGCCATATTTTTAATAGAGTAGGTCTCAACAAACCCTTCAGCAGGATGGCCGGTAGTATTGATCCCATAAACATTTACACCTAAGCTGTGAATTGACTTGGAAAGCTGCTGCCCGATGTGGCCGGTACCTACCACTAATAAATTTTTACCGGAAAGCTGATCGTAATGAATTGAGTCTTGCGCCCAAGTTTCCTGTTCTTGTTTTTTTACTGCCTCATTCAATCCTCGATAATAGCCTAACAGGACACCGATAATATGCTCACTGATTGATAGCGCATGAATGCCACTGCCATTAGATAGTAGAATGTTTCGATCAGAAAAATCCTTTAACGGTAAATAGTCCACCCCTGCTGAAATCGACTGTACCCATTTCAAGTTGTCAGATGCTAGTAATGTCTCACTAAAGTGTTTTGACCAGCCGACTGAGATTTCTACAGCGGATAGGTCAGCATTCGTTAATTCTGTTTTGATTTGATAATCGGGAGCAATTGTCTGAATCTTATCTATAAATTCCTCACGAAAGGTTCTCTGTAAGTAAATAATTGGCTTTGTCATGGTTTATACCTCACTTCAATTTCATTTTAACAAAGCTTGCGAAAAAAAACTGCTTATTGACTCATAAGCAGTTAACTGGTTGGTAATTCAATTTTTGGAAAATGATTGATGACTTGGAAAAAGATAAACAAACTGATAAGAGTTATGAGTATGCTTGAGTCGAAATTTGGTTGAAACAGTAGCACGATAGTAGCTAAGATAGTTGGAATCGTTGCACAGAAAATAATTGTTTTGAAGCATTCAAAGAAAGTCACTCGCCGTAATCTCAGTTTTGCTACGATCATACCGGCAATACCTGCAAAGATCAAGGTGATAAATAAGTTAATGAAGGAAGGATAAATTCCTGCTAACAGCATTATCAGTGGAGTCCAAATGGGTATTTCCAAATCTTCAAGACCAGTTCTTATTTTATCTCCAGTCATATTTTTTAATGGGGCTTGTTTGTACGAGAATTTCAGAACATTGTCACCGAACATTGCGGAACTAACACCACCATAATCCGGTAAGACTACGATAGCCTGATCCTTCAATAATCCAACACTGAAATAATTTCCGATCAAATCTTTCTCAACATCTTGCTGCGTACGTTTTCCCGCAGGATCAAAGGTCAAAATAATTGAATTGGTTTGATAGATGAAGCCTTTTTCTGGTTGATCTGTATGGATTTGGCCATTTTCAATTGTGAAATCGGGAATTTTTTCAGCGATTTCCAAGCTATCAGCCTTTAGTTGATTCATTACCTGAAGCGCTTGATAGACACTCGGAATAGCTAAGAGCAGACTCAATCCTAGCAGATAAACAATCGATTTCCAAAAAGGCGTATCCTTTGCTGATTTTAGATCCTCAAAGCGAAATAGGGATCCTTTGATTAATTGACGAAAAGTCATGTGATCGCTCCAATCTTTATATACAAGAGCCATTGTAGCGAAACAGGCTTGAAATAACAAGACGAACTGTAAAAATGTAAAAAGAATGCAAGAAAGAATTGACTATTATTTCTCGGTTCGCTATCGTACTTAAAGAAGAGAAGAATAAGAAAGTGAGTAGTCATGAAAATCTATCATGCATTTAAAAATTATTTAGAAGAAAAAAGACTGTGGGAAGTTTTTATTTATTTGTTTTTTGGTGGTCTTGCGACTGTTGTAAATATTGTTACCTATGCAATGGCCTTTCAATTATTTCATTTAAGCTGGCCTGTCTCTAACGCTATTTCGTGGATCTGTTCTGTTCTTTTTGCTTATGTTACGAATAAAGTTTGGGTTTTTCAATCAAAAACCGGAAATTTCAAAGAACTAGCTTGGGAATTCGGGAAATTTGTTTTTGCTCGTGTGGTATCATTTGGTATGGATATGATTTGTATGTATCTATTTATCGATATGTTGCACACTGGTAATCTAATAGCAAAAATAATTACTCAAGTCGTTGTCGTTGTTGCCAATTATGTTTTCAGTAAAGTGTTTATTTTCAAAAAAGTTGAGATTATTGAGGATGAGAAAACGAATTCTTCTCCACAGTAGGCAGATGTTTTGAAGAAGTTTGCAATGTTTGTTACAGTTAAGATGTAAGATATTTTAAGGAGGAATTGAACTATGGCTTATACTTTACCAGATCTACCTTATGGCTACGACGCATTGGAGCCTTATATCGATGTTGAAACGATGCACTTGCATCATGACAAGCACCATAACACTTATGTAACTAATTTAAATGCTGCGATTGAAAAATATCCAGAATTAGCAGAGCAATCAGTTGAAGAACTTGTGACGAACTTAAATGAAGTTCCAGAAGACATTCGTACAGCAGTACGTAACAATGGTGGCGGGCATGCAAACCACAGCTTCTTCTGGAAAATTATGGCGCCAAATGCTGGCGGCGAACCAACAGGCGCAATTAAAGATGCAATCAATGAAGCGTTCGGCAGCTTTGAAAAAATGAAGGAAGAATTTAAAACTGCAGCAACAGGCCGTTTTGGTTCTGGCTGGGCATGGCTAGTAATGAATAATGGAAAATTAGAAATTACTTCAACTGCTAATCAAGATAGCCCATTAACGGATGGTAAAACACCAATCATCGGATTAGATGTTTGGGAACATGCTTACTACTTGAAATACAAAAATGTACGTCCTGACTACATTGCAGCTTTCTGGGATGTTGTAAATTGGGATCAAGCAAACGAAAATTTAGCAGCTGCTAAATAATCAAAATGATGAATTGGAAAGACTGGAGTACTCGGTCTTTCCATTTTTTTTGTGGAATCATCTATTTAAATTTTGTCTCTTCCAAAATTCTTCATATTTTTATGGTATAACTCTAAGTCGAACGGTAAATTAATAATCATTATTTTATAAGTTTCCATTATATAAAACTAATTATTTTTTTGCTGCGGTTGAACAGACGGGTGATCTGTGAGAAAATAAAACGAAAAAATTCGTTGATAGAGGTGTGCTATGAGTCGGTGGAAAAAAGTTATCATAGGATTGTTGATCCTATTGAATTTATTTATTGGTGGGATTACATACTATGCTGTTCAAGTGACAAATGATGCGAGCAAAATGATCAGCAATATCCGTCAAACCGTCAAACGAACAAGCCTAAAACGTGAAAGCGGAGATAAACCGAACATCGACAATGCAGAGCCGTTCTCAATTCTTCTTGCTGGTATAGACACCGGTGATTTAGGTCGTTCCGATCAAGGACGCTCAGATAGTATGATGGTAGTGACAATTAATCCAAAACAAAAAAAATCAACGATTGTCAGTTTAGATCGAGATATTTTGACTAAAATCGTCGGTTATGGAACGAATGACAAATTAAATCACGCGTATGCTTTTGGTGGAGTAAAAATGTCTATGGATACAATTGAAACGTTATTAGATATTCCTCTGGATCATTATGTATCAATCAATATGCGTGGATTAAAAGATTTGATTGATGCCGTTGGTGGAATTGAAGTGAATAATAAAATTGACTTTACTTTAGATGGCATTCATGTAGAGAAAGGAAAACAGACTTTAGACGGCGAAAAAGGTCTAGCATATGCGCGTATGCGTTACGAAGATCCAGAAGGCGATGTTGGGCGGCAGAAACGGCAGCGAGAAGTGGTTACTAAGATTTTACGGAAAGCGATGTCCATTAATGGTGTCGGAAATTATCGGAAAATCTTAAAGGCAGTAGAGAAAAATATGAAGACGGATTTAGATTGGGACGATATGATGGATATTGGGACCAACTATCTATCCGCTTTTGATACGATCAAACAAAAACAATTAGTTGGTAAGAGTCAGATGATTGATGAGATTTATTACCAGATATTAGGGGTAAATGAATTGCTTGATATTCAAAATACATTGAAGAAGCAATTAGAAATACCGACAGATGAAACTTTATCGAATCTGAAGGAAACCGATGCGGATACTTTGTTCTATGATGATTCTGATGGCAAGGCAAGTGAGGATACCAGTCAATTTGCACCAGGCTACGATGATCCGAATAGTTATGATAATAACGGTGTTTACGGAGATTCGTCAAGTACAGATAGTGGTTATCAACAGAACGACGATACTGCACAAAATAATCAGGGCTATAGCGATTCAAACCAATATGACCAAGGATATACAGATCCGAATCAAGGTTATGGCGGAGCGACAGATCCTAATGCAGGTGTGGGACAACAAAGCGATGTCTATGGACAACCAGCTGCAGGCTACTAAATTGAAAGGCGTGACCAAATTCTGGTCACGCCTTTTTCGCCTTTTCACAATCTATATAATATATTATTTGTTAAAAACTTTGGAACAGGTTCATTTTTTTGACAGCTTTACGACCACTTCACAGCGTGCGGTTTGTGGAAACATATCAACGGATTGCAGATATTCTACACGATAGATTTTTGTTAGACTGACAAGATCACGGGCCAGTGTTGACACGTTGCATGAAATATAGACCATTTGCGGGCTAGGTGATTCTTGGATTGCTTTTAATAGCTTCGCATCTAGACCAGTTCGCGGCGGATCAACGACGATTGCATCAGGTGCGAAGCCTTCTTTTAACCACTTCGGCAGCAAGCTTTCAGCTGTCCCAACTTCGTAATGGGTATTTGTCAAACTCATCGCCTCTGCATTTTTCATCGCGTTATCAATCGCTTGCGGAATGATATCCATTCCTCGAACTTCTTTGGCTTGTTTAGCTAGAGACAGTCCAATTGTTCCAACACCACAGTAGGCATCTACTACTGTTTTCGGACTTGATAAATCTAAAGCATTGATGGCTTCTTGATAAAGGACTTTTGTCTGTTTTGGATTTAATTGAAAGAAAGCACGTGGTGAAAGTTCAAAGCTTACTTCATTTATTTTTTCATTGATGGCTTCCTTGCCCCAAAGATGGATCGTCTCATCGCCCATAATGACGGACGTTTTTTTGTCCTGGATGTTTTGCATGATTGAAACAACTTCCGGCAGTCTATTCGTAATTTCTCGAATCAAAGCATTTCCCTGAGGCAGCTTTTTGGTTTTTGTAATCAACACTAACTGTACTTCACCAGTTTCAATGCCGATACGAACCATCAGAGTACGCATGATTCCAGAGTTTGTTC
This sequence comes from Enterococcus sp. GPZ-007, assembly GCF_059374735.1. Classification (NCBI taxonomy): domain Bacteria; kingdom Bacillati; phylum Bacillota; class Bacilli; order Lactobacillales; family Enterococcaceae; genus Enterococcus; species Enterococcus sp. GPZ-007. Next base: position 53,640 of record NZ_JCAFYN010000002.1, read on the forward strand.
GTTCATCATAGATCGACATGTCGTATTTTGATAAGAGGTTCGTGATAGTATTGATCACTTTTTGAGTAGTCGGTTCTTGGACCAAACAATCTTTAATAGGAACCAACTGATGGGAATCTGCTTGATAAAGCCCCGCTTCGACTTGCTTTGTTTGTTTATTTTTCCGCAATTGAAATTGTGCCTTATTACGATAATGCCAAGGATCATCCATTCCAATCGTGTCCCGTAGTTCAAACTGTTGATAGCCTGCGGGTTTATATTTTTCCAGTGCTTGTCGCAACAAATCTTTTTTAAAGTCTAATTGTTTGTTGTAAACAAGATGCTGCAGCTGACATCCGCCGCATTCTTCGTAAATCGGACATGGTGGAGTGATACGATCTGGACTTTTTTTCGTAATTTTTACTAAGCTGGCTTCAGCAAAACGCGGAGTAGCTTTTGTGATCCGAGCAACAACTGTTTCATTGGGCAGCGCGCCAGTCACAAAAATGATTAGACGTTTGTAATAAGCGATGCCTTCACCATTGATACCAAGTCTTTTGATTTTTAATGTCAGGGTTTGATTAGGTTTAAGTTGAACAGCCATAAAGAGCCTCTTTCTTAAATAGTATTTTCAGCTTTTCAGCGCAATTCATTTTAGCATATTTTTATCGATTGGTCGGTTATCTATGATAGAATTAATTTTTGCGAGTATAGAAATTTCAGAGTGTTATTGGTTTACGAAGACCAATTATGATAAATGTAAACTATGAGTAGGAGGGAAAAAATGTTAACAGTAGTAAAGATTAGTCAAGGCCGTGGCCCATTTTATAAGGTGGAATTTTCCAATGGCGAAAAATTACGGTTATCGGAAGATACTGTTGTACGCCATCGTTTGCTCAAAGGGCAAGAATTAGACGAGAAAGTGTTGGAGGAAATCAAACAAGAAGGCAAAGAGGATATGGGCTTTCAGATGGCATTGAATTATTTAAGCTATCAATTACGGACGGAAAAGGAGATTCGGACGTATTTAAAAGACAATGAGATCGAAAGCGCGGATCGTCACAAGATTGTTGATCGGCTGAAGGAAATGGATTTGCTGAATGATCTTGTCTATGGGGAAAGCTATGTTCGCACGCAAATGCGTTTAGGAGATAAGGGACCGCGAGTCTTACAACAAAAGTTAAAACAAAAGGGTTTAAGTGACAACGATATTCAGCAAGCGCTCTATCTTTATGAAGGCGATGAACAATTTCACGTGGCCTTACAAACTGCACAAAAAGCCTTGAGAAAATATCATCACAGCAGTCAGCGTGAAGTACAGCAGAAAATTCAACAATTATTGATGACTAAAGGTTTCAACAGCGATATTAGTAAGAATGTTTTAGCTGAAATGGATTTTTCCGAAGTTGAAGAACAGGAAAACGATGCATTGGAAATGCAAGGGGAAAAATTATGGCGTAAAAATCAGCGCTTTGAACCACCAAAACGACGGCAAAAAGTAAAACAGAGTTTGTACCAAAAAGGCTTCCAGCTAGATCAAATTGATGCCTTTATTCGTGGAAAAGAGGAAGAAGATGAGTAAGGGATGGGAGAATTGGACAGCTTCAGAGGTGGAAGATTTTCAGGCGGATTTTTTGATGTGGTATCAGCAGGAAAAGCGGAATCTACCTTGGCGCTATAATCAAGATCCTTATCGTATCTGGATTTCGGAGATTATGCTGCAGCAAACGCGAGTTGATACGGTGATCGATTATTTCTATCGTTTTATGGAAGAATTTCCAACGATTCAGGATTTGGCAAAGGCACCAGAAGACAAATTGCTGAAAGTTTGGGAGGGCTTAGGCTATTATTCTCGGGTTCGCAATTTACAGGCGGCAGCAAAGCAGATCATGGAAGATTTCGAAGGGGAATTTCCAACAACGGTTGAAGACATTCGCTCCTTGAAAGGGATTGGTCCCTACACTGCTGGAGCAATCAGCAGCATTGCGTTTGAGATACCTGAACCAGCGATTGATGGCAATGTGATGCGTGTAGTTAGTCGCTTATTCTGTATTGAAGCAGATATTGCGAAAGCTAGCAGTCGAACGATTTTTGATGAAGCGATGCGGAAAATTATCAGTCAAACTCAACCAGGAGATTTCAATCAAGCAATGATGGACTTAGGCTCCAGTATTTGCACGCCAACGAATCCACAATGTGAAGTTTGTCCGATTCAACAGTATTGTCAAGCCTATCAGGAAAATCGTCAAGCGGAATTTCCGGTGAAATCTAAAAAGCAGAAACCAAAAGATGTATACTACGTAGCTGGCATCATTGAAAACCAGCAGCAAGAAATTTTTCTGAAAAAGCGATCAGAAATAGGCCTTTTGGCGAACATGTGGCTATTTCCATTAGAGGAGATCAACGCCGCTCGTTATACTGAGCTCCAGGAGCAATACGATCCAGCCGCTTGGGACTTATTTTCTAGCTCTAATGTCGCTGAGGATAGTCCAGATTTCTTTTCAGATCAAGAAGTGATCTGGCAGAAAAAAATCTTAGGTGAAGTGAAGCATGTTTTTAGTCATCTGCGCTGGCATATTCTTGTTTTTTACGGTCGTAGTGCTGCGCCATTGACAATTGATGGCCGATGGGTAAAACCTGATGATTTTCCCGATTATGTTTTTCCAAAACCACAGCAGAAAATGTTGGAAGTTTTTGAAAATAATTTAGCTGACGACAAAGATTAGTAGGCAATCTTAGATTTTATTGCTATAATAATTCTGATGTCGGTGTGATAACACCCAAACAAATGCGAAATCTTTTTTTCGCTGAGGGAAGGGTAGCTATGGGAGTTCCAAAAGAAGGAGAGTTTGTAACGATCAAAAGTTACAAACACGACGGCAGTTTGCATCGAACGTGGCGTGATACCATGGTATTAAAAACAAGTGAGTGTTCACTGATCGGCTTGAATGACCATACATTGGTCACAGAATCAGATGGCAGAAGATGGGTCACTCGCGAACCAGCGATCGTTTATTTTCATCAAAAATACTGGTTCAACATAATAGCAATGATTCGAGAGAAGGGAGTTTCTTATTATTGTAATCTAGCATCACCTTATGTATTAGATGACGAGGCACTAAAGTATATTGATTATGATTTAGATGTCAAAGTTTTTCCGGACGGCGAGAAGCGTCTATTAGACGTGGATGAATATGAAGCCCATAGTCAGCAAATGCATTACTCTAAAGAAATTGATTATATCCTCAAGGAGAATGTCAAGATCTTAGTGGACTGGATCAACAATGAAAAGGGGCCTTTTTCCCAAGGCTATATTGATATTTGGTATGATCGTTACAAGCAATTGTCGCGAAAGTAGAGAAAAAAGCTGTACCAGAAATGGTTCAGCTTTTACTTTATTATTTTAACTAATAATATACTAAAACTTGAAAGTGTAATTTTGTCAAATTCTTTTAGCACGATCGCTAGCATAGATCAGTTTGATAAGAATTATCCATCGTTATAAACTGTCTCAACAATAGATAGGATTTAGAGGGAATAGCTGCTGTTGCTATTCTATTTTAATCTTTCTAAAAGTACAACTTGAATGAGTTCATTAGTTTTAAGATTAAGTGAACTTTTTATTTTTCAAATTCTATTTATTGAGATTACTATGTTTTGTTGTCTTTTGTTTATTTTCAATCAGTCATTGGATTTTGTTTGTGTCTTTGTTACACTAAATGAATAATATTGTATAAGTAGGAGAATTTATTTTGGAACAATTAAGAAGAAGTAAAAAGCAGATTAATAAAAAGTTCAAAGCTAACAACAATTTAAATATTTTTTTGTGTATAGGGATAGCAACTATCCTGATTATAATTCCTCTATTTTTCACCCCAATCTCAAGTGATGACTTTATTTATATTACGAATAACTCTGAGTGGTCAGATATATCATGGCGATATATGAATTGGTCGGGTCGGCTTGTGGCAGATGTAGCTTCTCTAATATTGCTACAACTTCCACCGATTATTTACATTTGTTTTAAAGCAATTGTTTGGGTAGGCTTGATATCCTTAATTTCACAATTACCTTCAATTTTCAACAAAAGCTATACGTGGAATACTAATAATTTTATTGTTATATTTTTGCTCTATTGGATTGCCAATCCAAATTTAGGACAAACGTCGTTTTGGACAGTTGGTTTTACAAATTATATTCTTACGAACTTTTTTATAGTGATGTACCTTTCTTTAATTTTTTTCTTAAAAGATAGAAGATTGAAACTATGGCATTTTCTGATCATCCCTATTTTGGGGTTGCTAGCAGGAAATTCCAACGAGAATACTTCTATTGTGGTTGTTTTACTTACAATAGTATTTCTGTTAATTGAGAAAGAAAAGAAAACATTCTTACTTGGTCTGCCTTTTACAATCATTGGGACGTTGTCCTTACTATTATCTCCAGGTCAACACGAGAGGCTTCAACATCCAGCTTTTCAAGTTTCACGTGAACAGACTCTGTTCCACAGACTCTGGAATTATTTTTCTTCTCCATGGTTCATCGAGACGTTTAAAAGCTTCTCATGGGTATTTGTAACATTCATACTAATTGGATTTATTTATTTGCTAAGACACCAGTTTCCACAAAAAAAGAATATGACATATAGTTTAATATTTTTCTTCTCGGCAATAATAGCTAACGCTGCTTTTGGAGGCTCCTATGTTTTTCCTGTGGCTCTTCGATCTCTGAATGGTTCCTTAGTTCTATTTCTGATTTCAATTGCTTTCTTTTTGAACGATTTGCTGTATATAAGAGTACCGCTTCCTAAAAGAAGTATTACTTATTTAATTGTATTACTTTTTCTACCATTTATGTTCACTTATTATTACTCTACTAAGAGCGTGGTTTCGTTACGTGGACAATTCGATGTAAGAGAGCAAGCCATTCTAGATGGAAAGAAGAGAAATCAAAAGAGTATTCATATTCCAAATTATTATGTTGGTAAACTGTATAACCCTTCTGACAGTATTGATATGTTCCAAGGGGATCTTAATTCCTATTACGATGTCGATGCGTCTACAAAGATTGTACTTTTTGATAAAGATTTTAGCTTTGATTATGGTAATAAAAATCTCGTAAACACTAAACAGACTCCTTTAAATGAATCTTTTGGAAAGGGAGTACATTTAAAATCAATAAATATTTTCCCTGATGATCGCGCAATCAATCGATACAGTATTAATTTGACGTTCGATAATAGTTTATTAGAGTTGTATCCCGCGGATGAGTTCCTGTTATTTATTCACGTTAACTGGAAAAGAGATTCTCTCAAAAGTATTACAAGGTTCAATGCTGATATTTCTTTAAATAATCAACTCTCGGTAAATGGAAAGTATATTTTCTCTTCACCTATTGATAATATCAGACCTCAAGATATTTCTAGTGTTGATGTAGGGATATACAACCCAACCACAAAAACAAACTCTGTAAAATATTCTATTAATATGAAAAAGTGATGGTTTTGTTCTAAGTATGATAGAACTTAAAAACGGCGATATTCTCAAAGGATATAGAAACTTGAGAATATTGCCGTTTAATATTTTGTTTTTCAAATGTACATAAATATCAATGACTGTAACAAGTGTTTACAACTCTTTACAACTCTTTCTTCATGTGAACATGCTCAATTCCAGCATCTTGAAAAACTTCACCATATGTAACATAGCCCATTTTTTGATAGAATTTTTCTGCCGATAATTGCGCACCTAGCTCTATTGTTTTATACCCTTGCTGTTTAGCAAAGGTTTCTGCTTCAGCCACAATAGCAGCACCAAGTTTTTTGCCGCGATACTCTTTTAAAACAGCCATACGTTGAAGTTTAAATGTTTGGTCATCTAATGGCAATAACCGAACGGTCGCCGCCGGTTTCTTGTCATCTGTATAGAGAACGAAGTGAACGGAGTAGGCTTCATTCCCATCGATCTCCAGATTGGCAGGCACGCCTTGTTCTTGGACAAATACTTTTTGCCGGATGCGAACAGCGTCGAGATAGATTTCGCTCATCGTATCTTTAGTAATTAAAATTTTCATAATGACACCTTCCTAAAGGGGATTTTTCTCCACTTGATGTATACTATAAACTAAATTAAAAAAAAGGAGTAGATGGATGTTTGAGAAAATTAAAAATTCAAAATTAATGTTCTGGTCTGTTGAGCTATTAGTTATTGCAACCTTGATTTTGGTATCATCAAAAATTGACTTTGTTTTTCAACCGATCGGAACATTCTTTACTACGTTATTTGCCCCGATCTTGATCGCCGGCTTTTTGTATTATTTATTGAATCCTCTAGTGAATCTGTTGATGAAAATGGGCGTTAAACGGATAGTGGCAATAGCGTTAATCTTTATTCTATTGATTGGCATGATCGTGTTGATCTTTATGAGTGTGATTCCAAATCTGGTTGAACAGTTGGTTTCCTTGGCTAAAAATATTCCAGGGTTTATCAGCAATATGCAGACTTGGCTTCAGGAAGCGGCAGACAATGCCACTCGTTTCCCACTTTTCAAAGAATTGGATGTTGATAAATATATCAACAATCTTGATGTATCAGCAGGAAGCATTATTCAACAGACTTTAACAGGCGTAACAAATGGTTTGGGATCAGTAATTGGGAAAATCACAACAGTCGTTCTATTGCTGATAACTGTACCGTTTATTCTTTTTTACATGTTGAAAGACGGCGAGAAGCTTGTCCCAAATATCGAACGGCTCTTTCCTGAAAAACAGCGTGACAATATCAAAGGTCTTTTGCAGCAACTGAATAAGACGTTATCGGATTATATTAGTGGGCAGGCGATTGAATGTTTGTTTGTCGGAACGTTTACCTTTCTAGGGTATTTACTAATTGGTGTGGATTACGCCTTCTTGTTTGGAGTAATCGCAGGGCTGACGAATTTGATTCCATACTTAGGTCCTTACTTGGGCTTGGCTCCAGCGCTGATCTATACATTTTTCGATTCGCCAACTAGAGCATTGTTATGTATTTTAATCGTATTGGTCGTTCAGCAGATCGATGGCAATGTGATCTATCCAAATGTGATCGGGAAATCATTGAATATCCATCCATTGACGATTATCTTAATCTTATTAGTCGCTGGGAATCTTTCTGGTATATTAGGAGTCTTTCTAGGAGTCCCAGTTTATGCTATTTTACGGACATTGGTAATTTTCGTAGTGAAAATCTTCAAGCAGAGTAAACAAGAAGAGCGTGAACAAGAATTTCTAAGCTAGCGAATGGCTCTTCGTTCGGAAAAGATTGCATAAAAACAACCGATGTGATACGATTTTATCGTGGCCTTTGTGCCACTTTTTTTACACTTAAAAATAAGGAGCGAATGCAATTATGAATGCTGACCCCGATAGTCAGTCGTTAATCTTACAACTAGGTCTTTTAGTAGTTTTAACGTTAATCAACGGATTTTTAGCTGCGGCTGAAATTGCGGTGGTATCGGTCAATAAAAACCGAGTAGAACAAAAAGCAGAAGAGGGTAACGTAAAATCGAAGAAGTTGTTGGAGGTTATTCAAAGTCCGAATAATTTCTTATCAACGATTCAAGTAGGAATTACGTTAGTCAACATCTTGTCAGGGGCTTCCTTGGCGGATAGCTTGTCTGCTCGTCTAGCGCCTTTATTAGGAGGCAGTGCGATTGCGCGAACAGCTGCTGCGGCGATCGTCATGATGTTATTGACCTATGTTTCAATTGTATTTGGTGAATTATACCCCAAACGAATTGCCATGACCAAGACTGAAGAAGTAGCGCAATTTACTTCCGGTGTTGTTCGTAAATTAGGAGTAATCACAAAACCTTTCGTATGGTTGTTGACGGCTTCAACAAACCTGTTGGCAAAAATCACGCCAATGACGTTTGATGATGAAGACACGAAGATGACCCGTGACGAAATGCGTTATATGCTAGAAAATGAAGGCGTGTTGGATAATGATGAGATTGAGATGCTGCAAGGTGTTTTCTCATTAGATACCAAAGTTGCCCGAGAAGTTATGGTTCCTCGAACAGATTCTTTTATGATTGATATCAATGATCCAGTGTTGGAAAATGTTGATGAGATTTTAAATGAAAGTTACTCGAGAATACCAGTCTATGATGAAGATAAAGATAAAGTCGTGGGAATCCTGCATACGAAAAGATTGCTGAAATCCGCGCGCCAATTTGGCTTTGAAAATATTAATTTGCAAAAGATTTTGCAAGAACCCTTATTCGTACCGGAAACAATCTTCATCGATGACTTACTTTATCAATTGCAAAAGACGCAAAACCAAATGGCTATTTTGCTAGATGAATACGGCGGGATGGTCGGATTAGTGACACTCGAAGACTTATTGGAAGAAATCGTTGGCGAGATCGATGATGAATCCGATGAAGTTGAAAAGCTTTACGAAAAAGTCGGCGACAATGAATACTTAATCAACGGCAAGATGCTGATTGATGAGTTCAATGAAGAGTTTGATTTAAACTTGCACATGAGCGATGTCGATACGATGGCAGGCTATTTAATCACAGCTCTAGGGACGATCCCTGATGAAGGAGAGAAGCTTTCCTTTGATGTGGACGATTTAACCTTGATCTCCGAAGAAATGGAAGGTTCTCGTGTATTGACATTGCGGGCAATTTTCCACCCAGAAGAGCACGAAGATGTGCAACCGGAAGAAGAACGTCGCTTGTTCACCAAAGATTTTGAGGACGATGAGCCTCGTCGCTAAGAAGAAACATAATTATTTCAGGCCTTAATCTCGACTCTCGAGAGGAGGCCTGATTTTTTATGTTTTTACGTAAGTCGAATTCGAAATGAAATTTTGATTTTATGCAAATTTACGATCAAGTTGAAAGCAGAATATTTTACTCTAGGGAGAGTTTTGATTGACAATACTAACCGCCGCTTAAGATTGAGCGATTCAACTTTTCAACGGAGTAAAATCCATGCTATACTGATTGGGTTGGAAATTTTAAGATATTAGATAGATGAATGGAGCAGTAGAATGAACAATCCTGATTTAAAACAACAAGTGGACAGTCGTCGTACTTTCGCCATCATTTCCCATCCGGATGCTGGTAAAACGACGATAACTGAGCAATTATTATTATTCGGCGGAGCAATCCGTCAAGCCGGAACAGTCAAAGGCAAAAAAACTGGCAACTTTGCCAAATCTGACTGGATGGATATTGAGAAGCAACGTGGTATTTCGGTAACGAGTTCTGTGATGCAATTTGATTTTGACGGCAAACGAGTCAATATTCTAGATACACCGGGACACGAAGATTTTTCTGAAGATACGTATCGTACATTGATGGCCGTGGATAGTGCCGTTATGGTAATCGATAGCGCAAAGGGGATCGAAGCGCAAACGAAAAAACTATTTCAAGTAGTAAAACGACGGGGAATCCCTATTTTTACTTTTATTAATAAATTGGATCGCGATGGACGCGAACCTTTGGAACTATTAGAAGAGCTGGAAGAATTATTAGATATTGAATCTTATCCGATGAATTGGCCGATTGGTATGGGTAAAGGCTTAGAAGGAATCTATGATATCTATAACGAACGAATCGAATTCTACCGTCCAGAGCAATATGAAGGTGAACGATATGTGAAATTGACGGATGGCGAAATTGCTGGCGATCACCCCTTAAAAGAGAAATCAATCTACGACGATGTGTTAGGAGAGGTAGAGCTGGTTCGTGAAGCGGGCGATCAGTTCGACCTTGAGAAAATCGAACGTGGAGATCAGACGCCGGTCTTCTTTGGTTCGGCGCTAACCAATTTTGGTGTTGAAACATTCTTAGAAACATTTGTCAATCTTGCACCAAAACCACATGCACATAAAACTGAGGACGGGGAGGCAATTTCTCCATACGAAGACGAGTTTTCCGGTTTTGTTTTCAAGATTCAAGCCAACATGAATCCTAATCATCGCGATCGGATCGCTTTTGTTCGTGTATGTTCAGGTACTTTTGAACGCGGGATGGATATCACCCTTGGTCGGACTGGCAAGAAAATGAAATTAAGTAATGTTACGCAATTTATGGCAGACGCTCGCGAAAATGTTGAGGAGGCCGTTGCTGGTGACATTATCGGAGTCTATGATACTGGAAACTATCAAATCGGCGATACTTTATATGAAGGAAAACTAAAGGTTGCTTATGAAGAGCTTCCTTCATTCACACCAGAGCTATTTATGAAGGTGACTGCTAAAAATGTGATGAAACAAAAATCCTTCCATAAAGGCATCTATCAACTAGTTCAAGAAGGTGCGATCCAATTATATAAGACTTACTTGACGGACGAGTACATTATCGGTGCCGTTGGACAATTGCAGTTTGAAGTGTTCCAGCATCGTATGTTGAACGAATACAACGCAGAAGTTGTAATGACTCCGATGGGGAACAAGATTGCTCGTTGGATTGACCCAGAGCAACTAGATGAACGCATGAGCTCAAGTCGAAATATTTTAGCGAAAGATCGTTTTGATCAGCCACTGTTTCTTTTCGAAAATCAATTTGCGATGCGTTGGTTTGCGGATAAATACCCGGAAGTCGAATTAAAGAGTCTAATGTAAACGTTGAAAGAGGGACTTTCGTTGCAAAAACTAAAAAGTAACGCACTGATTATTGTGAAAAAGCAAAAGCAGCCAACAAATCTGCTTTTGCTCATCCTTGTGCTTGGATTAACGGTATTTCGTTTAGTCCTGAGCGCTAAAGCTCCTTACTTCACCAACTTATTTGCTGGCTATGATGATCAACTGTTCATTCATTACAGCGAGGAGATACTAAATGGGAATTGGCTGGGGGCCTATTCTACTAAAACATTATCTAAAGGAATTTCCTATTCTCTATTCATCGTGTGGGCTAATAAGCTTCACTTATCGTATGGAATGTTTTTAGGCTTGTTCAATGTTTTGGCTTGTTCAGTTGCGACGTTCGCACTGCGTCCATTGATTAATAATCGTTGGATAATGACCTTCATTTATATGTTCTTCTTGTATTCTCCTGTAACTTTAACAAGCGAGTATAGTACACGGATCTATCGAAATACTTTAGTAGTTCCCGCTGTAGTTTTGGTGATCGCTTGTTTAGTCGGACTATATTTTCGACGAAATGGTAAGCTGCAATCATTTGTTTTTTGGAGTCTAGGATTGTCACTAATTTTTCCGTTTTATTGGTACATTAGAGAGGATTCCTTGTGGCTTTTTCCATTGATGATCGTTGGATTATTAATCATCGCTGGCTCAGTTATTTTCGAAAATGTATCGAATTTCAGAATAAAAAATCTTCGATCAGCGCTTAAAAAGTTTTATTTCACAAGGACACAGTTAGCTAAGTTGTTATTATGTGTGTTGCCTTTTGTGTTCCTTTATTCAACAACAACTGTTTTGAAAAATATAAATAAAGAACATTACGGGATTGAATTAGTCAATGATCGCACTGGCGGTGCTTTTGGTGATGTTTCGAAGCAATTGATTCGGATGGACGATGGTACGAAGTTGAACCAGAATAATAGTAAAGTTTGGGTTTCGAGGAAGGCGTTGGAAAAAGCAGAGGCCGCTTCACCAACACTAAAATCCATCGCTAAAAATATCGACTGGATCTATCAGGATAGTCCTTGGTCTGGTGGTGAGGACATAGCGGGCGACATTATTTTCTGGGCATTGCGAGATGCTGCTGCACAAGCGGGTTATTATAAAGACGGACAGAAAACAGAGCAATTTTGGCAAAAAGTAGATACAGAATTATCAGAAGCCTATAAAAACGGCAAATTGAAAAAGAAGAAAGAGCTATATTTGACCGCAACTGGTGATGGAAAATTGGTGAAAGATTTACCATTAGTGGCTGATTTTATGAAAAGTGGATTTAGTTACAATGTCTTTTATAAGAATTATAGCCAAGGAGCAAATGGGACTCTCGGTCCAAAAGAAGAGATCAAAAAGGCAGAGATCCTATTGAGACATTCATTTTCAAGCGATTGGCAGGATGTAAATGCTCCCCAAAATAGACCAATCAAAGCTTCTAAAATTTCAAGAATATCAGACAGTATAATTAAATGGTATCAAAACTTATTGCCGCTGTGGTTGCTGGTGACGGTGACAGGAATCTTAGTGATCATTTTTGGAAGTCTTTTTTCTAAGGAGCAATTAAAAATTTTTCGCGGAATGCTCTTAATACTATTGGGGCTAGCGTTATCTTATTTGATTTTCCTGATCGGGGTCTCATGGTTTTGTTCATGGGCTCCTGAGCGGAAAGAGATGTTTATGATGATATATACTGGAGCAGGAGTTCCAGTGATTCAGTGGCTTGAAGTGTTGGCTTTAGTCGGCATCCTTCAATTGCCGATCATCGCTAAAAAACTAAACAAAAAAAATAGTTGAAGCTAAATATTTAGCCTCAACTATTTTTTTGTTATTGACATCTCGATCAGACCAGGAGATTCCAAATAAGAAATATTTGAAAAATCATAAATACCTTCGTCTAATTTTCGTTTGAAATATTTATGTACAAAATCAACTTCCGAGGGCAAGATGTTCCGATTATCGTTTTTTAAAACGATTTCCGCGTGCTTATAGGCATCCGTATAAATCACAGTAGTATTCCCGATTGTATAGACTTTAATCATATTTGCATCAGTATTCTCTAGCTGATTATAAACCATTTGTGAATGGCTATTGGTTACATTGATTAGTTTCATCCCGAAACACCTTCTTCCTAAATATTACTTCATAGTGTAATTATATAAGAAAGATTAAGAAAAAAGAAGGATGTTGCTCATTTTTTATGAGAAGGTTTAAAGAAATTGATAAGGCAAAAGGATTCCCGCTATTAACAGGAATCCTTTCGCCTAATTTTTATCTTCTTTGGCTAAGCGTTCAGGCTTTGACGTGATGACGATATGGTCTTCTTTATCAAGTTTCGCTTTAAGATCGGTAATTGTTGGGTGATCTAAATAGAACTCAGCAATTCCGTCTTCAATATTTTCCTGAATTGTCCGGCGAAGCGGGCGAGCTCCCATCGCAGGGTCATAACCAAGATCGACCAGTTTTGCTTTGACGTTATCTGGTACATCAATATGAAGCTTTTGATGAGCGAGCATTTCGTTTACATCATCAAGCATCAATGAAACAATGTTCATCAAATTCTCTTTTGATAGTGAACTAAACTCAATGATGCCATCGAAACGATTCAAGAATTCTGGGGCAAAGAAATCTTTCAATTGACCCAAGACTGAACGGGTAACACCCTCTCTGGCAGCTCCGAAACCTACGTTGGCTTCGATTTTGCCAGTTCCAGCATTGCTGGTCATAATAATGATTGTATCCTTGAAGCTGACTGTACGTCCTTGTGAATCTGTCAAACGGCCATCATCAAGAATTTGCAGGAACATATGCAAAACATCTGGATGTGCCTTTTCAATTTCATCCAACAAGATCAAGCTGTATGGATGACGCCGTACTTGTTCAGTCAATTGCCCGGCTTCTTCATAACCAACATAACCAGGAGGTGAACCGATCAATTTAGAGACACTATGTTTTTCCATATATTCACTCATATCAAAGCGAATCATCGAATCACTTGAGCCGAATAATTCTTCGGCTAATTGGCGAGCTAATTCTGTTTTTCCGACCCCAGTTGGTCCAACAAATAGGAACGAACCGATTGGACGATTTTTCTTGTTCAAGCCGACACGGTTACGTCGAATAGCTTTGGCAACTTTATCAACGGCTTCATCTTGCCCGATGACATGTTGCTTCAAGTCTACTGCAAGATTTTTTAATTGTGTTTGTTCTTTTTCTTTCAACTCACCAACAGGAATTCCCGTCCGTTTTTCAACGATTTGTTCCATGTCCTTTTCGCTGATGACAGGTGTTTCTTCATCTGTTAACTGGCGATCTTTCATTTTTTGCAATTTATTGATTTGGTCGCGGTAGTAAGCTGCTTTCTCAAAGTCTTCCTCTTGAGAAGCTTGAGCCTTTTGTTGTTCTGCTTCCGCTAATTTCTTGTCGATCGTTTTTGGATCAACAATTTGGATCGTCAAGTTTTTCTTCGAACCTGTTTCGTCTAATAAGTCGATCGCTTTGTCAGGTAAGAAACGGTCTTGAATGTAGCGATTTGAAAGTTCTGCAGCGGCTTTGATAGCGTCATCTGTATATTTTACATGATGATAATCTTCATAGCGTGTTTGCAAGCCTTTCAAGATTTCAATCGTTTCTTGAACGGAAGGTTCTTCGACGCGTACAGGCTGCATCCGGCGTTCTAAAGCAGCATCTTTTTCAATAATACGATACTCGTTTAATGTAGTAGCTCCGACCATTTGTAATTCACCACGAGCCAAGGCTGGTTTTAAAATATTACCAGCATCCATATTGCCGTCGCCAGCTGCACCGGCACCGACGATTTCATGAACTTCATCAATGAAAAGGATGATATTTTCCGCTTGCCGAATTTCTTCGATCAGCTTTTGCATCCGTTCTTCAAATTGTCCACGGATACCAGTACCTTGTACAAGGGAAGCGACATCTAAACGGATGACGTCCTTGTCCATTAATTTTTGAGGCACATCTCCATCAACGATTTTTTGAGCTAAACCTTCAACCACAGCGGTTTTACCAACACCGGGCTCACCGATAAGAACTGGATTGTTCTTTGTTCGGCGATTTAATATTTCGATAACACGTTGAATTTCATCATCTCGTCCAACAACGGGGTCGATATTTCCCTCACGTGCTAATCCAGTGATATTAATTCCGTATTCGCCTAACAGCCCGCCGCCGTTTCCACGAGGGGGTTGATTATTGATACCATTTCCACCGCCGAATTGAGTCGGTGGTGTTTGATTTGCAGCACCTTGTCGTTGTTGCATTTGCTGCGACATCGAGCGAAACAGATCGTCTAAACTTCCAAAACCAAAAGGATCATTTCCTGCCATTTGCGGCGCACCTCCAGCTTGATTCTTCAATTTTTGATAGCAACTCTGGCAATAATCTAATTGCTTTCGTTGTCCATTGACGTTTGCATATAAATGAATCGTTGCTTCATTTTCATGACAATTTTGGCAAAGCATTTTTTTCACCCTTTCAATAGTTGATTGTTTCTTCCATTGTACATCGAGTAAGCGAATCTCGTAAAAAGATACGCTGGCCAGTTGTTTGACTATCACTGACCTTAAGAATAATTATAGCGAGATTTTTTATAAAAGCAAACAGTTTGTTTCATTTTTTAGCAATCAACATCTTCGAGTGCTAAAAAAAGATATACACCCACATTTTTTTCTCTTTTAGTGTTATGTAAAAAAAATGAAAACAGGTATAATCAGGGGATTGATCAATCAAACCAGATATTTTAAGAAAGGGCATACATTTAACTGGAATAATTCGACTAAAATTGTTGTATCTACGGTAAAAAAATGGTAATCTAAGAAAATGAAGGGCTCAAAATGATGGATGTTATCATTAAAGCCCTAACATAAAAAAACATTTTTTTTTATAAAGGAGAACGGTCAATATGGAAAAAAAAGATTTTCACGTAGTAGCAGAAACAGGGATTCATGCACGTCCCGCAACTTTATTAGTGCAAGCTGCAAGCAAATTTAACTCTGATATTAACTTAGAGTATAAAGGAAAATCAGTTAACCTTAAATCAATCATGGGAGTTATGTCTCTAGGTGTTGGCCAAGGTTCTGACGTTACTATCTCTGCTGAAGGTGCTGACGAAAAAGAAGCAATGGAAGCAATCGTAGAAACAATGAAAAAGGAAGGATTATCTGAATAATGGTTGAATTACTAAAAGGTATTGCCGCAAGTGACGGAGTTGCCGTTGCGAAAGCTTATCTGCTAGTACAACCGGATTTATCTTTCAAACAAAATAATGTAGAAGACACTGCTGCCGAAGAAAAGCGTTTAGACGACGCTTTGGCGGCTTCTTCTGCTGAATTAGAAAAAATTCGGGATAAAGCAGCGAAAAGCTTAGGTGAAGAAGAAGCACAAGTTTTTGATGCTCATTTGATGGTTCTTTCAGACCCAGAAATGATTGGTCAAATCAAACAACATATTCAAGATAATAAAGTGAATGCAGAAAGCTCACTTAAAGAAGTTACAGATATGTATATCGGCATGTTCGAGGCAATGGATGATAACGCTTATATGCAAGAACGTGCAGCGGATATCCGCGACGTTACTAAACGTATAATGGCTCATCTATTAGGTGTATCTTTACCAGATCCATCAATGATCGACGAAGAAGTTGTCGTTGTCGCACATGACTTGACTCCGAGTGATACTGCACAATTAGATAAAAACTTTGTAAAAGCTTTTGTTACTGATATCGGTGGACGTACCTCTCACTCAGCAATTATGGCTCGTTCATTAGAAATTCCAGCAATCGTTGGTACAAAAGAAATCACTTCTAAAACTAAAGAAGGTGACATCTTAGCAGTCAACGGTATCACTGGTGAAACAATCGTAAACCCAACTGACGAACAAGCGGCTGAATACAAAAAAGCCGGCGAAGCTTATGCAGCGCAAAAAGCAGAATGGGAAAAGCTAAAAAATGCTGAAACAGTCACAGCTGATGGCAAGCATTTTGAATTAGCTGCCAACATCGGTACGCCAAAAGATCTTGAAGGTGTTCATAATAATGGCGCTGAAGCGATCGGGTTGTATCGTACTGAATTCTTATACATGGACTCTTCAGATTTCCCAACAGAAGACGATCAATTTGAAGCTTATAAAGCTGTTTTAGAAGGCATGGGCGACAAACCAGTCGTTGTTCGTACAATGGATATCGGTGGAGACAAAGAACTACCTTACTTAACATTACCTCACGAAATGAATCCATTCTTGGGTTATCGTGCATTGCGTATCAGCTTATCTGAACTAGGCGATGACATGTTCCGTACACAATTACGTGCATTATTACGCGCTTCTGTTCACGGCAACTTGCGCATCATGTTCCCAATGGTTGCGACACTTAAAGAATTCCGTGCAGCGAAGAAAATGTTTAACGAAGAAAAAGAAAAACTTGTTAATGAAGGCGTGAAGGTTTCTGATACGATCCAAGTCGGAATCATGATCGAGATTCCTGCTGCAGCTGTTTTAGCTGACAAGTTTGCTAAAGAAGTTGACTTCTTCAGTATCGGAACAAATGACTTGATCCAATACACAATGGCAGCTGACCGCATGAACGAACGCGTTTCATACTTATACCAACCTTATAACCCATCAATTTTACGTTTGATTAAAAACGTGATTGATGCAGCTCACGCTGAAGGTAAATGGGCTGGTATGTGTGGCGAAATGGCCGGCGATCAAACGGCTGTTCCATTATTGATGGGTATGGGATTAGATGAATTCTCTATGAGTGCGACATCTATTCTTAGAACTCGCAGCTTAATGAAACGTCTGACAACGACTAAGATGGCTGATTTAGCTGATAAAGCGTTGAAAGAGTGCGATACAATGGAAGAAGTTCAAGAATTGGTAGAAGAATACGTAAAATAAGCTTTTTCCTGGACCGTTGTCTAAATTAGGCAACGGTCTTTTTTTTTGGTGCGATCATAATTTGAATGAAAGGATCGCTTTCACTTTAAAATCAGACTATAGGTTGAGAACATGTTCAAATGCTTATGATATAATTAATTTACTTTAAAAAAGACAGTTATCTATTTTACATTTTTCCTTTCTGATTGGAAATTTTTTAGAGTTTTCTACTGAATACAACCTGAACTTGAAATGATTTTAAAACAATATAGAAAAAGAAGGTGACCTATGAAAATTTTACTTTACTTTGAAGGTCAGAATGTGATTGGAAAATCTGGTATTGGACGAGCACTTAGTCATCAAAAGAGAGCATTAAATGCTATGGGCATTGATTATACACTTGACCCGAAGGCAACAGATTATGATATATTACATATCAACACCTATGGTCCGAAAAGCCTGCGACTTGTTAGGAAAGCCAAAAAAATGGGAAAAAGGATTATTTTTCATGCCCATTCGACAGAAGAAGATTTTCGAAATTCATTTATCGGCTCCAATCAACTAGCCCCTTTATTTAAGAAATGGCTGGTTGCTCTATATCAGCAGGCAGATCATTTAATTACACCGACACCATATTCTAAAAAGTTACTGCGCAGCTATGGCTTGACGCAACCGATCGCTGCTATTTCAAATGGTATCGACCTAAAGAAATACTATCCTGATGAATACAAGGAAGCATCCTTCCGAAAACATTTCAATTTAACAGAAACACAAAAAGTCATCATCTGTGTAGGACTGTTTTTTGAACGCAAAGGAATTTTGGATTTTGTCAAGCTAGCAGAGAAAATGCCTGAGTATACATTTATTTGGTTTGGTGATGTTCCGATGATTTCAATTCCAGCTAATATTCGTCGTGTTGTGAAAAAGGATCACCCAAAAAACGTTCTTTTCCCAGGCTATGTAAATGGAGATTTGATCGAAGGAGCGTATTCTGGAGCAGATTTATTCTTCTTTCCTTCCTATGAAGAGACTGAAGGGATCGTGGTGCTGGAAGCACTAGCTAGTCAACAACAAGTTTTGCTGAGAAATATCCCAGTTTACGAAGGTTGGATGGAAGATCGTAAGAATTGCTACATGGGTAACAACAACCAAGAATTTGAACAATTAATTCACCAATTAGTGAATCGACGTTTACCAAATCTCTCTATGGCGGGGTTTAAAGTAGCTCAAGAAAAGAGTATTACACAAATCGGCAACGAATTAAAAGCTGTCTATCAAGCAGTTTTAGAACAGCCGTACGATTATCAAGTATATGCAAAAGTCACAAAATAGTTTGGAGGAATCGCCGTGCGGATTGGTTTTTTTACAGACACTTATTTCCCGCAAGTCAGTGGGGTAGCCACATCAATCAGAACGTTAAAAAATGAACTTGAAAAGCAAGGGCATGAGGTCTATATTTTTACAACTACAGATCCGGATGCTGATGAGTTTGAAAAAGATATTGTACGGATGCCTAGCGTCCCTTTCATCTCTTTCAAGGATCGTCGGATCGTTGTACGGGGAATTTGGTTTGCTTATCAAATTGCTAAGGAATTAGAGTTAGAGGTTATTCATACCCATACGGAGTTTGGGGCAGGTTTCCTTGGGAAGATGGTCGCAAATCGCTTAAGGATCCCCGTTGTTCATACCTATCATACAATGTATGAGGATTATCTTCATTATATTGCGAATGGAAAAGTGGTCAGACCTACACATGTTAAGCATTTCGTTAAGATGTTTGTAAACCATTCAACGGGTGTCGTGTGTCCTAGTAAGCGGGTGGTGGATACATTGAAGCGTTATGAAGTTGATGTTCCGATGCGTATCATTCCCACGGGGATCGATATTTCCCATTTTGTTCGTTCGGATATTACCAAAAATGATACGGATAAACTGAGAGAAAGTTTGGGAATCCATGATGATGAGTTGATGATTCTATCCTTGAGTCGTATTTCCTATGAAAAGAACATTCATGTCATTGTGCAGCAATTTCCTGAAGTTCTTATGAGCTGTCCTAATGCCCGTTTAGTAATTGTTGGAAAAGGACCCTATCGTGAGGATTTGGAGGAATTGACTCGTGAATTAGGGATCGAAAGCTATGTCCAGTTCACTGGTGAAGTTCCGCACGAAGAAGTGGCTTATTATTATCATGCCGCTGATTATTTTGTCAGCGCCTCGACTTCAGAGACTCAAGGATTGACATATGCAGAAGCAATCGCATCAGGAACGCAGTGTATTGTTGAAGGCAATGATTATTTGAATCAATTGATCAACCACGAATCCTTAGGAATAACATTTGAGCATAATGACGATTTCAGTGATAGCTTTATTCGTTATATCCAACAAAATATCCCTTTAGACACTGAAGTTCAGCAGAATAAACTAGTAGAAATATCAGCAGAACGATTCGGGAGTGAGATTCTTAAATTTTATCAAGAAATGATTGTTTACTATGCTGAAAATCATAAAGAAGTAAAATCACCCGCACGAACAGTTCAAAAAATGCGGGTACGGATTAATTCGCTTAGAAACAGCGAAGATAAATAAAGCTGAAATCCATCTCTTCATGTATACTGGAGGTGGATTATTTTTATTGGAGGTTGAGTATATGAAAATTGGATTTATCGGAACAGGCGTGATGGGGAAATCGATCGTTAAACATTTTCTAGCAGCTGGTCATGAAGTAGCTGTGTACAACCGTACGAAGAGTAAAACGGATGAATTGGTTGCTCATGGTGCAGTCTGGCAGGATACACCAGCAGAGGTGGCGAATACAAGTGAAATCATCTTCTCGATGGTGGGATACCCTAGTGATGTTGAAGAAATTTATTATGGTTCTAAAGGAGTATTCACTGTCGATGTTGCAGAGAAAATCTTGATTGATTTGACGACTTCAACTCCAACACTGGCGGAAAAAATTTATCAATCAGCTAAGAAAAACGGTGCCGATTCACTAGACGCACCAGTATCAGGAGGAGACTTAGGAGCGCAGAACGGTACTTTAACAATAATGGTCGGTGGTGATCAACCAGTCTATGAAAAGGTGGTACCTCTCTTTGAGATTATGGGTAAAAGTTATTCTCTTCAAGGTGCAGCCGGAGCTGGTCAGCATACTAAGATGGCAAATCAAATCATGATCGCTGGAACAATGACGGGAATGACTGAGATGCTGGTTTATGCCAAAGCGGCTAAACTAGATGTAGAAAAAGTGTTAGCAACATTAGGCGGCGGGGCTGCGCAAAATTGGTCGATGTCGAATTACGCACCGCGGATATTAAAGGAAGATTATTCTCCCGGCTTTTTCGTAAAACACTTCATTAAAGATTTAAAAATTGCTTTAGACGAAGCGAAAAAAATGCAACTGGATCTTCCTGCGACTAAATTAGCGACTGAGCTTTATGAACAATTAGCCGATCAAGGATTTGAAAATGATGGGACTCAAGCCTTAATTAAATTATGGTGGTCAGAATCTTAAGTTAGATTTAGTAAAAAAAACATAAATTTATTGATGAAAATCAATGCAAGATACGGTCGGATTTGATACAATAAGACAGAATTGAGAAGAAGGGGGGCACCTAGATGAAACATTCACAATTAGTTGCCATTATTAAACGCTTAGAAGCAATGACTGAATCGACTGATAATGAAGTACAATTGCGTCGTTTTGAAAAAGAAGGCGTAGAGAAATGTACTGTAACTTATGATAATACGACAGAAACATTTGAGCTGACAGAAAGCGACAGCAAACAATCTTATCAATTTGACAACATCGATATCGTAGCGATGGAAATTTATGATTTGATTCAATAAAACGGGGAAACCCGTTTTTTTTTGCAGTTATCGGATGATAACTGCTTTTTTATATTAAAAGGGTTTCAAATAATTTTCGATTATATTTTTATGAGGAATTCCTATTTTTCGTGTCAACTCGGGTCAAATCTTTTGAACTTATTTAAATTTAGTCAGAAGATATACTTAGGGGGCTATGATATGTTAGATAAAGAAGTATACAATCAACTATTTAAACCATCTTTTTCTAAAAAAACACAAGTGACTTTTTGGGATGGTTCTGTAAAGGAGTATGGGAATTCTGAAGGTGAAGTCATCTTCAAAATTATTTTTAACGAAAAAATTCCAGTGAAGGAATTGATTAACAATGCATCCTTAGCATTGGGAGAAGCGTATATGGAGAAGAAAATCGAAATCGAGGGCGATCTACAGGACTTGATTTACGATGTTTATAATCAGGCAAACGGTTTTTTCCATAATACCAATTTTAAAAAATGGATGCCAAAAGAAAAGCATACTAAAAAGCAATCAGCTCATTATATCCACAGCCACTATGATTTAGGCAATGATTTTTATGAAATGTGGTTGGATCGCACATTAACCTATTCTTGTGCTTATTTTGAAACGCCAGAGGATACATTGGAACAAGCGCAAATCAATAAAGTGCATCATATTCTAGATAAATTATTTATTAAACCAGGAGAGACTTTATTAGACATTGGTTGTGGCTGGGGGACACTAATCTTGACTGCGGCTAAGGAGTATAAAGTAAGAGCAAAAGGGATTACCTTAAGCGAAGAACAATATCAGCACATTCAAGCAATCATCGCAAAAGAACATCTAGAAGATACAGTTTCAGTTGAATTGATGGATTACCGTGATCTAATAGGGACTTTCGATCACATCACTAGCGTGGGGATGTTTGAACATGTTGGCGCAGAAAATCTGCAGGAGTATTTTAAAGTTGTTGAAAATCATTTAGCACAAAATGGAACAGCCTTGATCCACGGTATCAGCCGGCAACAAGGTGGAGCAAAAAATGCTTGGATCAATCAATATATTTTCCCAGGCGGCTACATTCCTGGCGTGACAGAACTAGTTGGGCATATCACCGAAAATGACCTACAGTTGATTGATCTTGAAAGCTTGCGGCGCGACTATCAATTAACACTGGAACACTGGACTAAGAATTTTCATCAAGTGAGGGATAAGGTGATCGAACAAAAGGACGAAGCATTTTATCGCATGTGGGACTTATACCTTCAAGCTTGTGCAGCTTCATTTCAGGCCAGCAATATTGATGTGGTTCAATATCTATTGGTTCATCCAAATAACAATGCGATTCCAATGCATCGAAATGTTTAAAAAAGCGGGTTTTCCGCTTTTTTAGTTTGCGTGCGAAACATTCAGTGGCTAATTTATCATTTTTAAATCAACATTGTCTATATTATTGAGATATCTTTATTGATATAATTATTCAATGAATACAAAAGTTATGTTTGATTTGAATAATTTATAAAGTAGGTGAACTTATGATGAATCGCGCTCAGCGCATTGATCGAAACGGGGGAAGAGTCGTCCGAGATATTTCTTATCCAACGCTTATTTTTTTACTTTTTTCAGTCCTGTTTGGCGCGTTGAGTATTAAGGTTGTTCCGCCATTGCAAGCACCAGATGAAATTGGTCATTTTGTGAAAACTCAAGCCTTCTCGGAATTTAAGGTTCGTCCACAAAAAAGATCCGCTGCTACAGGGCAGAATAATCAACCGACTTGGGGAGAATATGGGTTCAAACTTCCATATGAAGTTCAAAGTATGAATGAATACGCGAACCAAACACGCGGAAAAAATGCGAAGCCCCCTTACCAGCTAGCAAGGAAAAATAAAAGAGTTTTTATTGGTACCGGAGGAATAACAAATTATTCATTTATCAACTATCTTCCGCAACTGGTCGGGACATTCACTGGAAAAGCTTTAGGAAAATCTATTTTATGGCAATATTACGCGGCTAGGATTTGCAACTTGATTGTATATATCGGGATTGTTTTTTTTGCTATTAAGCTATTTCCTTTTTCAAAATGGGGTGCAGTCCTCTTAGCGTTAAATCCAATGGCTCTCTTTTTGGCATCGTCGGTTTCTGGAGATGGAATGGTGATTGCAGGTAGTTTCTTTTTCATTTCTTGGATGCTAAATTTGCTGAATCGGCCAACTATCTCCACTGCTCGAATGTTCTTCAGCGGGGGAATGCTAGCGGCTCTGGTTTTAATGAAGCCAACTTTAATCGTTTTTGGGATGCTATTCTTTTTAATTCCCAATAAAGCACTGAGTATCAAGCGAAAACTATTTTGGGGTATCGGCATTTTATCGGCCTGCCTTCTGATTTACTTATCATGGAATCGGCTAATGATTGATCAGCAATTGTTATATCGGGATTTTGCTGATCCTAAAGGACAAGTTAGTGCATTTCTAAAAAATCCATTTGTTTTCTTGGGAAATTTCTTAGGAAATTACTTATTTGGAGTGAAGGGCGATGGTGTTCTCCATTCCTTCGTAGGAAATTTTGGCTGGTTGGATACGCCGCTGGGATGGCATTGGGTAGTACTATATATAGTAAGTGTCGTGATTGGTGCTTTAGCCAATCCAGAAGGGGAGTTAACACTCTCAATTTCTAAGCGTTTGATACTTGTTGCCTCAATCGTTCTGTATGTCCTACTTACTTTCTTTGCTCTTTATCAAATCTGGAATCAGGTAGGACGGATAAAATCAATCGAGGGCTTACAAGGAAGATATTTTATTCCAGGAAGTTTATTGATAATTCCGCTATTTTCGAGTGTTGAGGATGTCTTAAATATTTCACCAAAAAAAATTAATTTGATCCTAACAATCAGTATGCTCTTGGTTTTAATCGCAACGGTGTATACATTAATGAATCGTTATAGCTAAGAATCGCAGAGAGGCGATTCTTTTTTTGCAATTCCTTTGATAACCAAAGTAATTTTAAAATAGCAGGAATTAAGTGGGCTCAAGTATAATCATTAATTTTTAGTTAATTGAAAAAATCTTGTTGCATTCAGAAAAAAAATAAGATATAGTTTGAACATCAAATGATTTGATAATCAAACTAATTAGGTGAGGACATGGAAAGAAACTGGGAAGAATTAAATACCTATTTAGTTTCAATTTTCAACGACGTCTTGTCGATTGAAGAAAACGAACTAAAAAAATCACAATTCAGTGATTTGACGATTACCGAAATGCATACCATTG
The DNA here is from genome assembly GCF_059374735.1 of Enterococcus sp. GPZ-007. NCBI lineage: Bacteria > Bacillati > Bacillota > Bacilli > Lactobacillales > Enterococcaceae > Enterococcus > Enterococcus sp. GPZ-007. The sequence continues at coordinate 78,235 of NZ_JCAFYN010000002.1, forward strand.
ATGCGATCGGGATGTATAAGAAAAAGACGACAACAGAAGTTGCTAGAGAACTATTAGTAACAGTTGGAACGCTTACGACGTCAATCAATCGATTAGTGAAAAAGGGCTATGTAGAACGTATCCGCAGCGAAGATGATCGCCGCGTGGTCAAACTGGGCTTGACGAAACAAGGAAGATTAGTTTTTCGAATCCATCAGCATTTTCATCACGAAATGGTCAAGAGTGCCATCAAAGATTTAGATACCGATGAACAAGAAGTTTTCTTGAAAGCACTAGTTAATCTATATAACTACTTAGAGGAGATCAAATGAGTATGAGCTTCGGAAAAATAACTGCAACTGCTCGTTATTTACCTGAAAAAATCGTGACGAATGATGACTTGGCTGAATGGATGGATACCTCAGACGAATGGATTCAATCGCGAACTGGGATTAAACAGCGCCACATTGCAGAAGCAGAAAATACTTCAGACATGTGTCTACAGGTTGCAAAAAAATTGATTGAAAAATCAGCGATTGATCCTATCAGTTTAGACTTTATTATCGTTGCAACAATGTCGCCAGATTATACATCTCCATCTGTTGCTTGTCAGGTTCAAGGAAAACTTGGAGCCAAACAAGCGATGGCTTTTGATGTGGCAGCCGCGTGCGCCGGTTTTGTATATGCACTGGCAACTGCGGAAAATTTTGTTCGCAGCGGCATGAAGCGTGGAATTGTTATCGGTGGTGAAAAAACATCGAAACTACTAGACTGGCAAGATCGTTCTTCCGCCGTTCTTTTTGGAGACGGAGCAGCGGGTGTTTTATTGGAAGCAGACGAGAAACCTTCTATTATAAAACAATTGCTGCGAGCAGATGGTGAACGAGCTAATGCACTGACTGCCGGTTTTCGTCAAAACAGCAATATTTTCCATGAAGGATCAGATACTAGTACGGCTTTGGCAATGGATGGCCGCGGAATCTGGAACTTCGCCCTAAATGATGTAACGAAAAGTTTGAAAGATTTTATCGGTGAAGAATCAGTAGATTACTATTTACTACATCAAGCCAATAAACGAATCATTGAAAAAATCGCTCGTAAAATGAATGAGCCGATTGAAAAATTTCCTATGAATCTAATGAATTATGGGAATACATCAGCAGCGAGTATTCCTATTTTATTGGATGAACTTGTTGAAACCAATGTTCTAACTTTAAACAGCAATCAAAAAGTGGTATTGACAGGCTATGGCGGTGGATTAGCGTGGGGCAACCTACTGATTCAGCTGTAAACTTGTTAAAAATATAAAATTAAAACTTAAAATTATCGGAGGAAACAACTTATGACATTCGAAAAAATCCAAGACATCATCGTAGAAGAACTAGGAGTAGAAAAAGAAGAAGTAAAATTAGAAACAAATATCCAAGAAGATCTAGAAGCAGATAGCTTGGACTTATTCCAAATCATCAACGAAATCGAAGACGAATTTGATGTGAAAATCGAAACAGAAGACGGCATCACAACAGTTAAAGATTTAGTTGAATATGTTGAAAAACAACAAAACGCTTAATTAATAAAATTTCGGGAAAAGGCTAGGCGTAAGGCCTGGCCTTTCCTGCTATTAGGAGACGATCATGAAAACAGCATTCTTGTTCAGCGGTCAGGGCGCTCAATATGCCGGAATGGGTAAAGAGTTGTACCAACAGGAAAAAATCGTGAAGGAAACTTTTGAAGAAGCAAGTGATCTACTGGGCTTTTCAATGGAAGATTTATGCTTTTCAGAAAATGACCAGCTCAATGAAACAAAATATACACAACCAGCAATATTGACAGTCAGCACTGCTTTTTTACGTGTGCTAACAGCTAAAGGGTTTCAAGCGGATGCAGTAGCAGGTTTGAGTCTGGGAGAGTATACAGCATTGGTCGCTTCAGGTGCGTTAGCATTTAGCGATGCGGTACAACTTGTTCACAAACGTGGACAGTTTATGAGTGAAGCAGCACCAACTGGTAGCGGAAAAATGGTTGCAGTAATGAATACCGCGGCAGAGATAATTGAGGATTGTTGTAATAAAGCTTCTGATTTAGGAATTGTTTCACCAGCCAACTATAATACTCCGCAACAAATCGTGATTGGCGGCGAAGTAGCCGCAGTCGAAAAAGCGGAAGAATTATTGCAGGCTGCTGGAACAAAACGGATGATTCCTTTGAATGTTAGCGGACCTTTCCACACTGCATTGTTGGAGCCAGCCAGCAAACAATTGAATGAAGTGTTGCAGACAATCGCTTTTGGAGAGATGCAGATTCCAGTGATTTCGAATACAACAGCAGAAATTATGCCTCAAAAAGATATTGTTTCATTATTGACTAGACAAGTAATGTCTCCTGTTCGTTTCAGCGATAGTGTTGAAACATTAAAAGAGATGGGTGTCACACAATTGATCGAGATTGGTCCTGGTAAAACACTGACGGGCTTCATCAAAAAAATTGATCGCTCGTTAGTAACTAGTCGGGTGGAGGATACGAAGACGTTAGAGGAAACCATTATTTTTTTAGGAGGTTCGAATGGAACTAACAAATAAGACAGTTTTTATTACTGGCAGCAGTCGTGGTATCGGTTGGGGGATCGCAAAAGTATTCGCCCAAGCTGGTGCGAATATCGTATTGAATGGTCGGAAGGAGATTCCAGCAGAGAAAATTGCTGAAATCGAGGCATTTGGTGTAAAATGCACCAGCATTTGCGGCGATATCAGTTCGTTCGAAGAAGCTGGAAAGATGATCAAAGAATGTGAAGAGACGTTGGATTCGATCGATATCTTGATTAATAATGCAGGAATCACGAAAGATCAACTGCTTTTACGTATGAAACCAGAAGACTTCGATGCCGTCATGGATATCAACTTGAAGGGAACATTCAATATGACCCAACAAGTGTTGAAGAAAATGATGAAAAAACGCGCAGGTGCAATCATTAATCTTTCTAGTGTAGTGGGTTTGATCGGAAATGTTGGTCAAAGTAATTATGCAGCGAGTAAGGCAGGCGTGATTGGCTTTACTAAGGCAGTTGCTAGAGAAGTCGCTCCTCGTGGAATCACTTGTAACGCAATTGCACCAGGTTTTATCAAAACAGATATGACAGATGAATTAAATGATAAGGTTAAGGAACAGATGGAAGGGCAAATTCCATTGAAATGCTTCGGCAGCGTGGAAGATGTAGCAAATGCTGCATTGTTCTTAGCGAAAAATAAGTATATCACCGGTCAAGTATTGAACGTTGATGGCGGAATGGTCATGTAAAGAAAGGACGGAAGAAAATGAATCGTGTCGTAATTACAGGCTTTGGTGTTGCCTCACCAATTGGAAATGACGAAGAAACGTTTTTAAAGAATTTAAAAGAAGGAAATCACGGATTTGGTCCGATCACTCGCTTTGATGCTAGCGAAACGGGCATCTCAGTCGCAGCTGAAGTGAAAGATTTCCCTTTGGAAAAATATTTTGTTAAAAAAGATACGAAACGGATGGAAACTTATTCATTGTATGCCATCTACTCTGCACTTGAAGCATTAGAAATGAGTGGGATCAACACTGAAGTAGAAGATATGGAGCGCTTTGGCGTCATGATTGGTTCAGGTGTTGGAGGTCTAGGAACGATCCAGGATCAAGTAATTAAAATGGATAAAAAAGGTCCGGCACGTGTTTCGCCAATGTTCGTACCGTTGGCTATTGTAAATATGGCGGCAGGAAATGTTGCTTTGCGTATTGGTGCTAAAGGGATTTGTACAAGTACGGTAACAGCTTGTGCCAGCGGAACACATTCGATTGGTGAAGCTTTCCGGAATATCAAGCATGGTTATTCTGATGTAATTATCGCTGGTGGTGCGGAATCTTGTATCAACAAGATTGGTATTTCTGGCTTTGCGGCTCTGACTGCACTAAGTACTTCAGAAGATCCAGCTCGTGCCTCTATCCCATTTGATAAAGATCGTAATGGTTTTGTGATGGGTGAAGGCGCTGGTGTTTTAGTTTTAGAATCTTTAGAACACGCACAAAAACGTGGCGCAAACATTCTTGGCGAGGTCGTTGGATACGGAGCAACATGTGATGCTTACCATATGACTGCGCCATCCCCAGATGGTGAAGGTGCAGCACGAGCAATTACTGAAGCAGTTAAAGAAGCCGGTATCGATCCAGCTGATGTAAACTACGTGAACGCTCACGGAACAAGTACACAGGCGAATGATAAAGCTGAAAGCAAAGCCATCGAAGCGGCATTGACTGAAAATGCTTATGTCAGCAGTACAAAATCCTTAACAGGGCACCTATTAGGTGGAGCTGGTGGAGTTGAAGCGGTAGCATCATTGATGGCTATTCAACATCAGTTCATCCCGCCGACTGCAAATATTCAAGAAGTAGATTCAGAAATCAAAGCAAACGTTGTTGTGAATGAAGCAAAAGAAACACCAGTCAATTACGCTGTAAGTAATTCTCTAGGGTTTGGCGGTCACAACGCTGTGATCTGTTTGAAACGCTGGGAGGATTAAAAATGGAGATCAACGAAGTCAAAGAACTGCTGAATCAATTCAATGATTCAAAACTAACCGAATTTGATTTACGAGAAGGCAGTTTTGAGCTATACATGAATAAAAATCAGACGAATCGTCAAACGATGACAGCGTCACAACCAGAGCAATCAGTAGAACCAGCACCAGTAACACCGATGACAACTGCTGCACCTACTTCGGAGTCAGAAAAAACTCAAGCTCCTGTTGCTGCAGCTAATGGTGAAGGACAAGTGATTACCTCGCCAATCGTTGGGATTATCTATCTAAAGCCGTCGCCTGAACAAGATGTTTATAAATCTGTCGGCGATACAGTGAAGCAGGGCGAAACAGTCTGCATTATTGAAGCAATGAAATTACTGAATGAGATCACGAGTGATTTTGATGGAACAATTACTGAAATTTTGGTGGAAAATGAAGATGTTGTTGAATACGGGCAACCATTGTTCCGAATTAGTTAGGAGAGAAAGAAAATGTTAACGATCGAAGAAATCAAAGAAATCATCCCGCATCGCTATCCAATGCTGTTAATTGATCGCGTGGAAGAATTAGAAGCAGGAAAAAGTATCAAAGCCAAGAAAAATGTTTCGGTTAATGAACCATTTTTCCAAGGGCATTTTCCTCACGAGCCTGTCATGCCAGGTGTATTGATTGTTGAAGCAATGGCCCAAGCAGGTGCTGTCGCATTATTATCAATGGATGAATTTAAAGGAAAAACAGCCTACTTTGGCGGAATCGACAAAGCGAAGTTCCGTAAAAAAGTTGTACCAGGAGATACTTTAGTTTTAGAAGTAGAATTAACAAAAGTTCGTTCTTCAGCAGGTTGCGGAAAAGGCATCGCCTATGTCGATGGAAAAAAAGTAGCTGAAGCAGAACTGACTTTTATGATTGGATAGATGTCTATGTTTTCAAAAATTTTGATCGCCAATCGTGGCGAAATCGCTGTACGAATCATCCGTGCCTGTCGTGAATTAGGAATTCAGACCGTCGCGGTTTATTCTGAGGCAGATAAAGAAGCACTGCACACAGAGATGGCGGATGAAGCAATTTGTATCGGGCCTGCCCGTTCAAGCGATTCCTATTTGAATATGCAAGAAATTTTGAGTGCAGCGATCGTGACGAATGCCGAAGCGATTCATCCGGGTTTTGGTTTTTTGTCAGAAAATAGTTTATTTGCCACAATGTGTGCTGAATGCAATATCAAATTTATCGGACCTAGTGAAAAAACGATTGACGCGATGGGAAATAAAATCCACGCACGGCAATTGATGCAAGAAGCTGGTGTACCAGTAATTCCTGGCAGTGACGGAGCGATCGATACGTTAGAAGAAGCAGAAAAGCTTGCTGATAAAATCGGTTATCCAGTCATGTTGAAAGCTGCTGCCGGCGGCGGAGGTAAAGGAATTCGTAAAGTCCCTAAAAAAAGCGAACTAGAAAAGCATTTTTTATCGGCTAAGTCTGAAGCAAAAGCGGCTTTTGGTGATGATTCGATGTATATGGAAAAAATTATTTATCCAGCTCGTCATATCGAAGTCCAAATTTTAGGGGATCAGCAAGGTGATGTGATCCACTTAGGTGAACGGGATTGTTCATTACAGCGAAATAATCAAAAGGTATTAGAAGAAGCTCCTTCTGTAGTTATTGGTGAAGAGACCCGTAAAATGCTGGGCGACATCGCTGTTAAGGCTGGAAAAGCAGTAAACTACGAAAGTGCTGGAACCATAGAATTCCTGCGAGATGAAGATGGCAGCTTATATTTTATGGAAATGAATACACGGATTCAGGTGGAGCACCCAATTACTGAGATGGTCACAGGCATTGATATTGTAAAAAAACAAATCAAAATTGCGGCTGGCGAACCATTAGGTTTAAAGCAATCTGACGTGAAATTCCAAGGCCATTCTATTGAATGCCGAATCAACGCAGAGAATCCTGCATTTAATTTCGCGCCTTCACCAGGAAAAATCAAAACCCTGTTGTTACCTAGCGGCGGTCTTGGTCTACGAGTGGATAGCGCGATGTACAGTGGGGTGACAATTCCCCCGTATTATGATTCAATGATTGCAAAGATTATTGTTCATGGAGAAGATCGCTTTGATGCGTTGATGAAGATGCAGCGTGCTCTAGGTGAATTTGTTTCTGATGGAGTCATCACAAATGTTGAATTTCAAATGGACTTGATCAGCCATCCAAGTGTTCTATTCGGAGACTACGATACAAGTTTCTTACAAAAAACCTTTTTACCAGAGTGGCAACAAAGCGAGTAGGAGGAATTTAGGTGGGCCTTTTTAATAAGAAAAAAAACTACATTCGGATCAATCCTAACCGCGATAGTGTGCCAACGACGAAGCCGACTGTGCCTGATGATATGTGGGCAAAATGTCCAAACTGCAAACGGACGCTATACAAAAAAGAGATTGGTGCTGAAAAGGTTTGTCCTCATTGTAGTTATAGTTTCCGGATTAGTGCTTGGGAGCGATTGGCGTTGACGATCGACGAAAAGAGCTTCGTTGATTGGAATAAAGATTTATCTCAGAAAAATCCGATTAATTTTCCTGATTACTTGACTAAAATCGAAAAAATGAAAGAAAAAACTGGTTTGGATGAAGCAGTTTTAACTGGGAAAGCTACAATCAATGAACAAGCAGTAGCAATTGGTGTAATGGATGCGAACTTCATTATGGGTAGCATGGGAACAGTCGTCGGTGAAAAAATCACTCGACTTTTCGAAAAAGCGGCTTCCGAAAAATTACCTGTTGTTCTATTTACCGCTTCAGGAGGAGCTCGGATGCAGGAAGGGATATTTTCTCTGATGCAGATGGCTAAAATTTCGGCTGCGGTCAAACGTCATAGTAATGCCGGATTGTTATATATTACTGTCTTAACAGATCCGACAACGGGTGGGGTAACCGCCAGTTTCGCGATGGAGGGGGACATTATTTTAGCTGAGCCGCAAACGTTAGTTGGTTTTGCCGGTCGACGAGTGATTGAGCAAACGATTCGTCAGCAGCTGCCAGATGATTTCCAAAAAGCCGAATTTCTTTTACAACATGGATTTATTGATCAAATCGTTCCGAGGATGACTTTACGAGAACGATTGTCGCAATTATTAGCATTTCATCAACAGAAAGGCTGGTGTGACTAATGAGTCTTACTGCTGGAGAAATCGTAAAACTGGCGAGGCATCAGAATCGCTTAACTAGTCTTGATTATTTTGAAAAGATTTTTACTGATTTTCAAGAGTTCCATGGAGACCGATTATTCGGTGATGACCCTGCAATCGTTGGCGGTATCGCCAATCTTGCTGGCAAACCAGTCACAGTTATTGGGATTCAAAAAGGGAATGATTTGAAAGAAAATATGGCACGCAATTTTGGTCAGCCCAACCCAGAAGGCTATCGTAAAGCCTTACGTTTGATGAAGCAAGCCGAGAAGTTTAAGCGACCGGTGATTTGCTTTGTGAACACACCTGGAGCATTCTGCGGTGTTGAAGCAGAAGAACGTGGCGAAGGCGAAGCGATTGCTCGCAATCTAATGGAGATGTCCGATTTAAAAGTACCAATCATTTCGATTGTGACAGGAGAAGGAGGCAGCGGTGGCGCGCTTGCTTTAGCGGTTGCTGATGAAGTATGGATGATGGAATACAGCATTTATGCGATTCTTTCACCAGAAGGGTTTGCTTCTATCCTGTGGAAAGACGGTAAACGTGCTGATGAAGCGGCGGAGCTCATGAAGATCACTGCGGCAGAACTATTGGAGCTGGATGTGATTGACCGAGTGATCCCTGAGACGTTGAAAGGTAAAAAGCTTAGCGAGGATAAAATCATACGGATGATGAAGAAATCCTTGATTGAGAAAATTACTGAGCTAGCTCAGTATTCAACCGAGGAATTGGTTGAAAAAAGATATCAACGTTTCCGAAAGTTTTAGAGAATTAGGCTACTATGGATACGATGAAAAGCAAGAAAAATTGGTCATTGATCAGATTTTCTTGCTTTTTACTTTTAAACAAATGAGAACAAAGATTACTGGTTATGAAAATAGTGAACACGAAATATTTATTCATATGAAAACTGAATATATACATTAATTTGCACTATATTCAAATTTATCTTAATATTTATACAATAAAATACTTGTTTTATGAAAATTTCATGCTATAATAAATTCATTGAAAAAAGCATTCAACAAATAGGAGGAATTAGGATGAAAAAGATTACCGGCTTAGTTATGACATTAGTAGCGCTATTTACTTTAGCAGCATGTGGCGGAGGCAGCGATAATACTGCTGATTCATCATCAAATGCAAAATCAGAAGATCAATTAGCAGCAATTAAGAAAGCGGGCGTGCTAAAAGTTGCGACATCTGCGGACTATGCACCTTTTGAGTTTCATACCATGGTAGATGGGAAAGATAAAATCGTGGGAGCCGATGTCGATTTGGTCAATGAGATTGCCAAACAATTAGGTGTCAAAGCAGAAGTCTCTGATATGAGCTTCAATACTGTTTTAGCTTCACTTAAAGAAGGCAAATCTGATATCGCCATTTCAGCGATTTCTGCGACAAAGGAACGTCAAGAACAATTTAACTTTACCGATAACTATTATAATCCACCACAAGTAGTGATTATCAATAAAAAGAATCAAGACAAATTTACCAGCTTAGATGCATTAAAGGATAAAAATGTTGGGGCACAAAAAGGTTCGATTCAAGAAGATGTCGTAAAAGACCAAATCAAAGATGCTAAACTAGTATCAATCGAAAAGGTTCCAAACATGGTGATCGAAGTAAACAGCGGCTCATTAGATGCGATGGTGGTAGAAAAAACGATCGCAGAATCTTATGTACAACAAAATCCGGATTTGATGATCGCAAATATCGATTTGAAAGCAAATGAAGATGAAGCTTTCGCAATCGCTCTACCAAAAGACGGCAGTGATAAATTACAAACAGAGATCAATAAAATCATCAAAAAATTGAATGATGAAGGCAAGATCGATGAGTATGTACAAAAAAATCATGAGTTAGCCGAAAAATCAGCAGAAGAATAGAGGAAACACGTTTTGAACTTTTCTTTTTTAGATAAATACTTATCTTACTTCGTTTCTGGGGCGGGGATCACTGTGATTATCTCGCTTGTGACAGTTTGTCTGGGAACCTTGATCGGTTTGGCCATGGCACTGTTGAAACTATCTAAACATAAACCGTTAAATTGGTTAGCGAATATCTACATCGAAGTGCTTCGCGGTACTCCGATGTTATTGCAAATCACGATCGGTTTTTTGATTCTACAGAGATTTTTCCCTTCAACCGATTTAGATGTTGGCGTATTGTCCGTTGGTTTGAATCGTTTGATTCCAGGGATGATTGTTCTTTCATTAAACTCTGGCGCCTATGTTGCAGAAATCATCCGTGGCGGGATCACAGCTGTGAACTTTGGTCAAACGGAGGCCGCTCATTCACTAGGTCTGCGTCCAGCTCAAACAATGCGTTATGTGATATTGCCACAGGCATTGAGAAATATTTTACCGCCTTTGGGGAACGAATTTATTACTTTGATCAAGGATTCATCTTTGCTTGCAACGATTGGGATCAATGAATTGATGGGATCTGCGCAAATCGTTGTTTCAAATTCTTATATTCCTTTAGAACCATTAATTGTCGCAGCGGTTGTTTACTTCGTGATGACCTTCATCACATCCCGCTTAGTCAATTTATGGGAGAAAAAACTAGGAAAAGGTTATCAGCGATAAGGAGCAGAGGTGAGTAGGATGAAAGAAGCATTGATTCAAATCGAACATTTAAATAAAAAATTTGGGGATAACGAGGTTCTTAAAGATATATCCGCAGAGATTACTCCCGGAGAAGTGGTCGTAATTATCGGCCCGTCTGGCTCCGGCAAAAGTACTTTTTTACGTTGCGTCAATTTGTTAGAAGTCCCAACTTCTGGCACAATCAGATTTGAAGGAACGGACATTACCGATAAAAAAAATGATATTTTTAAAACGCGAGAAAAAATGGGAATGGTGTTTCAACAATTCAATCTATTTCCCAATATGACCGTCTTAGACAATATCACATTGTCACCGATTAAGGTAAAAGGTCTTTCGAAAACAGATGCGGAAAAAGTCGCAAAAGAACTTTTGAAAAAAGTTGGCCTTTCCGAAAAAGCTGATGCCTATCCACAATCGTTATCCGGCGGACAGCAACAACGGATCGCTATTGCGCGTGCTTTAGCTATGCAGCCGGATGTGATGCTGTTTGATGAACCAACTTCAGCGCTTGATCCCGAAATGGTCGGTGATGTATTGGAAGTCATGCAGCAGTTGGCGAAAGAAGGAATGACCATGATGATCGTTACCCATGAAATGGGCTTCGCGAAAGAGGTTGGGGATCGAGTACTCTTCATGGATGGCGGTGTGATTGTAGAGGAAGGATCACCTGAAGAAGTTTTTGATCAGACAAAAAATCCTCGCACAATCGATTTTTTATCAAAAGTATTATAAAATTATTGAGACTAGGCAGAGAATGCCTAGTCTTTTTATAAACCTTTGTTCTCAAATGTAGAGTTTTAAACGTATTTGCGTTATAATCAGGTTTTGTAGATGTGTAAAACAAAGCTATGTAAAATAAGGATATAGGAGTTGCCATGTTAGACAAATTCAAACCAACGTGGATGGTCGAAGCCATTTATCAAATAACCCCGGAACAATTGAAAGCTCATGGATTTAAGGCAGTTCTCACTGATTTGGATAACACGCTGATTGCTTGGAACAATCCCAATGGGACCAAAGAGCTTATTGATTGGTTAAAAATGATGGATGAAGCAGGTATTCCTGTGGTCGTCGTTTCAAATAATAAAGCTAGCCGCGTGGCAAAAGCATTAGAAAGCTTTAAATTAGACTTCGTCGCACGGGCAATGAAACCTTTTTCGGTGGGAATCAAGAATGCACAGCAACAGTTGGGTGTATCAAAAGATGAGATCGTCATGATCGGAGATCAAGTGATGACTGACATTCGCGGTGCGAGTGCAGCAGGCATCCGCAGTATTCTCGTCCGTCCGATTCTGAACACAGATGGCTGGAACACACGGATTAATCGTTTTTTTGAACGTCGAGTGATGCATGTTTTGTTGCGTAAAGATCCTGAGATGAAATGGAAGAGTGAACTATAAATGGAAGAAGAATTATTTTGTATCGGCTGCGGCGCAAAGATTCAAACCGAACATCCCAATGAACTAGGTTATACTCCGCAATCGGCTTTGGAAAAAGGCCTAGAGAGTGGAGAGGTCTATTGTCAACGCTGTTTTCGACTACGTCACTATAATGAGATTCAAGATGTCTCATTAACCGATGATGATTTCTTACGCTTGTTGAACGAATTAGGCAAAGCAGATGCTTTGATTGTTAATGTGGTTGACATTTTTGATTTCAACGGGTCACTGATCCCCGGGATGCACCGCTTTGTGGGGGATAATCCAGTGTTATTAGTTGGCAACAAGGTCGATCTATTGCCTAAGTCATTAAAACGCGGGAAATTAACCCAATGGATGCGGGAACGCGCTCACGAAGAGGGCTTGCGTCCGGTTGATATTTTATTGACCAGTGCTCGGAAATCAAATGAAATGACCGAGTTACTAGAGAAAATCGAAGAATACCGTAATGGTCGCGATGTTTATGTAGTCGGTGTTACTAATGTTGGTAAATCGACATTGATCAATCAAATCATCAAACAAACCGCGGGTGTACAAGATTTGATCACGACCTCGCAGTTTCCAGGAACGACTTTAGATAAGATCGAAATTCCATTGGACGATGGTCATTTCATGTTTGATACGCCAGGGATTATCCATCGTCATCAGATGGCTCATTATCTTGGGAAAAAGGACCTAAAGATCATCGCACCTCACAAAGAGATCAAGCCGAAGGTCTATCAGTTAAATGCTGGTCAAACATTGTTTTTAGGCGGCTTGGCTCGTTTTGATTTCATTCAAGGAGATCGTGCATCATTTGTCGCGTATGTTTCGAATGACATTGAGCCTCACCGGACGAAACTAGAGAAGGCGGATGCATTTTATGAAAAGCATGTTGGTGGATTGTTACAGCCGCCTCGCCCTGACGAAGTAGAGGATTTTCCTGAACTAGTCCGCTTCGAATTTTCAATTAAGGAAAAAACAGATATTGTTTTTGCAGGACTTGGTTGGGTGACAGTGACAAAGCCAGCTGTTGTTGCTGGTTGGGCACCAAAAGGGGTCGATGTTCTGACCCGCAAAGCATTGATCTAAGTAGCATAAGAAATTTATTTTAGGAGAGTTCTAATGGAATTAAGAGGAAAACAAAAGCGTTTTTTACGTAGTCAGGCTCATCACCTGCAACCGATTTTTCAAATTGGTAAAAATGGGATCAATGACGCAGTGATCGTTCAGATTAATGAAGCGTTGGAAAAAAGAGAATTGATTAAGATCAATTTATTACAAAATACCGATGAGATTGCTGAAGACGTAGCACATGTCTTAGAAGAAAAAATCAATTGCGAGATCGTTCAAATTATCGGACGTGTATTGGTTTTATATAAAGCGTCAAGCAAAGAAAAGTATCAAAAAATTTCAAAAGAAGTTCAAGGAATTTAAGCCTTATTTTTACGAAAGAACGAGGGGGAATAACTGTTGTATCAAGATGTCTTAACGATTCCAAAAGTTAAACCAATGACGGATACTACGATGCCGAAGAAGCAGGTAGGACTGTTAGGGGGGAATTTTAATCCGATTCACCACGCGCATTTAATGATCGCGGAACAGGTCGGACAAAAAATGGGATTTGATGAAGTACATTTGCTACCAAGTTATTTGCCGCCTCATGTAGATGAAAAGAAAACGATCGATAGTAAGCATCGATTGGCGATGGCAAAGCTTGCTATTGAAGACAATTCTTTTTTGTCAGTGGATACTAGGGAATTAACACGTAAAGGCAAAAGCTATACGATTGATACGATGTTGGAGATGACAGTCGAAAATCCTGATACTGAGTATTACTTTATTATCGGTGGGGATGAAGTTGCATATCTGCCGAAATGGCATCGGATCGATGAATTGGTTCGTCTGGTAAATTTTGTCGGAGTGAAACGTGCAGGCTACTCAACAGAAAGTCCGTATCCAATTATATGGGTCGATGTCCCTGAGATTCAGTTATCATCTTCCTATATTCGCAAACAAGTTAAGCAAGGTTGTTCGATCCGCTATCTCGTTCCAGATCGAGTGCGGGAGTATATTACGGAAGAAGGACTATATCTTGATGAAATATAGCGATGAATATACAGCGCTGGATCGTGAAGCTTTGATGCAGGCTGTTCAAATGAGGATGAGTGAACGCCGTTTCAAACATGTTTTAGGCGTGGAGGAAACAGCTGTTGCTTTAGCTGAACGTTACGGTGAATCGCCTGAGAAGGCAAGCATCGCTGCTTTGACCCATGATTATGCCAAGGAACGGACTGATGAAGAATTTCAGCTGGCAATCGACCAAGGCGAGTACGAGGACAAAAAGGAATTGTTGAAATACGGAAATGCTATTTGGCATGGGCTTGTCGGGGCTGATTTTGTTGCTCGTGAACTAGAGATTACGGATGAAGAGATCTTAAATGCCATTCGCCTACATACCACAGGAGCGGCAGAGATGACTTTGCTAGATAAAATCATTTATGTAGCGGATTATATCGAACCAGGTAGGAATTTTCCCGGTGTAGAAGATGCACGAGTCATCGCTTTTAGTGATTTAGATCAAGCGGTGGCCTTTGAAACCAAACACACATTGGCTCATTTAGTCGAAGCAGAAAGTCCAGTTTATCCCAAAACGATCAAGACTTATAATCGTTGGGTCGCTGGAATACAATAATAATAATAGCAGTAAATTTTAAGGAGGAGAATTATCATAGATAGTAAAAATATGTTAGAAATCGCCGTGAAGGCAGCCGATTCGAAACGAGCGGTTGATATCGTGGCATTAAATGTTTCTCAAGTCTCATTATTGGCGGATTATTTCATGATTTGTTCAGCGAACTCGGATCGTCAAATCAATGCAATCGTCGATGAGATCATTGATAAAGAGGAAGAAGCAAACGTTGAAGTAAAACGTGTTGAAGGAAAAGATGGCGGAAAATGGGTCCTAATCGATCTAGGCGACCTGATCGTCCATGTCTTTAGTACTTCTGAACGTGAATTTTATAATTTAGAAAAATTATGGTCAGACGCTCCACTTGAAAATATTGATGCGTGGTTAGACTAATGGCCTATGAAACATTTGCCTTTGTCTATGATGAGGTGATGGATGATTCGTTGTATCAGCAATGGCTGAGTTTTTCACTACGCCATCTGCCCGAGACAACAAACCAGGTTTTGGAACTAGCTTGTGGAACCGGAGCATTAGCCGTGGAATTCGCTAAGAACGGGTTTGATGTGACTGGTTTAGACCTATCGGAAGAAATGCTGACTTTAGCTAGTGACCGCGCGCTTCAAGAGGATCTCTCGATTAACTGGATCGCGGGTGATATGCTTGATCTAACTGATATTGGTAAGTACCAAGCTGTGACTTGTTTTTCGGATTCACTTTGCTACATGCAAGATGCGACACAGGTCAAACAAGTTTTTGAAGGTGTTTATCAATTGCTGGAAGATGCCGGAACATTTATTTTTGATGTTCATTCGACTTATCAAATAGATGAAGTTTTTCCAGAGTATAGTTTTCATGATCAGACCGAAGATTTTGCCTTTCTTTGGGATAGCTATCGTGGGGATTCAATGCATAGCATCGAACACTTTTTGACTTTCTTTGTAAAAAAAGACGGCGAAATGTTTGAGCGATTCGATGAACTGCACAAGGAGCGAACATATCCAATTGAACTGTATCAACAGATGTTGACTGAGACAGGTTTTAAAACCGAGGTCTTTGCGGATTTCTCAGATGAGGCACCAAACGAGAAAAGTAAACGCTGGTTCTTTGTCTGTCAAAAATAGCCGAGAGCAATCTCGGTTTTTTTGTTCGTTCAGCTTAAAGCGTGCTGGGCTTAGTTTGCTTTTCCTGTTTTGGAAATGGAACAAAAATACAAATATCTTTTCTCTCTGTCACACACTATGTGATTGTTTGACCGAAGAACTAACCTTAGAAATGACATGAACTGATTTGAGTACAAGGACAATAATTATTTTAAACTTTATCGAAAGGTGGGATGAGCATGAGAGCTTGTGGGATCGTCGTAGAGTATAACCCATTTCATAACGGACATCGTTATCATGCTAAAATGGCGCGAGAGCTGAGTCAATCCGATATTGTCGTTGCGGTTATGAGTGGCAATTTTTTACAGCGTGGAGAACCAGCGATTGTTGATAAATGGGCCCGTGCTGAAGCAGCTTTAAAAAATGGCGTGGATCTAGTTGTCGAGCTGCCATTTTCTTGGGCAGTACAATCAGCGGATTATTTTGCTAAAGGGAGCATCAAGCTATTACAAGCTTTGAAATGCAATGCTCTGTGTTTTGGTACTGATAGCGACTCCTCTTTTGATTATGCAGACTATGGCCGTTTTTTTATTGAAGAGAAAGCTGCAATCGATCGGCTCTTTCATGAACTGCCGATTGGCTGGAGTTATCCTGAAAAAATGGCGGAGGTCGTTTCTCGTCTATATCCGAAGGCACAAAATTTTCCACCTAATCATATTTTAGGCTTGAGCTATGCCAAAGAAAATGCAACCTATGATCCACCAATGGAAATCTTTCCGTTGGTGCGAAAAGATCAAGGCTATCATGATGAGCAGTTAGTTATTGATCAGTTTGCGAGTGCCACTGGGATTCGCCAGGCTGTATTAGCGGGTGAGGATATTTCCGGTTTTGTTCCCTTTGAGACCCAAGACGAGTTGAATCACACACACATTTCATGGGGGGACTTTTGGCCATATTTGAATTATCAGTTACGGGCAAGTTCATTGGAAAACCTTCGAGGAATTTATCAGATGAAGGAAGGCTTGGAGCATCGTTTGATAGAACAGGATGCAGAACAGTTTTCTGAGTATATCAAGTCTATTAGTACAAAGCGCTACACACAACCGCGATTACAACGTCTCTTAACTTATGTTTTATTGCAGGTTAAGGAAGCTGAAATAAAGGTTGAACAAGAAAACTCGATGCTGCATATTTTAGGTTTTACCACAAAGGGACAAGCCTATCTAAATGAGAAGAAAAAGCAATTTACGATGCCAGTTGCTGCAAAGATAGGGCAGAATGAGAAAGAAAAACATTTTTTGACTTATCGTGTCGATCAGATTTATCAATTGATTCACCCGCAAGAGCAAACGATCGGGCGATTTCCGATTCGTGTATAAAAAATACTTTTCAAAGCGCAGGAGAGTCGTTATAATGGGAAAGTATGAAATTAACGAAAGAGAAGTGAAAACATGGGACGTAAATGGGCGAATATCGTAGCTAAAAAGACTGCGAAGGATGCAAACAATAGTAAAATTTACGCTAAATTTGGAATTGAGATTTATGCGGCAGCAAAATCAGGAGAACCTGATCCGCATGCCAATCAAAAATTGCGCTTCGTTATTGAACGTGCAAAAACGTATAACGTACCAAAGCATATTATTGATCGAGCAATTGAAAAGGCAAAAGGTTCTGGAGACGAAACCTTCCAAGAATTACGTTATGAAGGCTTTGGACCAAATGGATCAATGGTAATCGTCGATGCATTGACGAATAACGTGAATCGTACAGCTTCAGATGTGCGTGCCGCTTTTGGTAAAAACGGCGGGAACATGGGTGTCTCTGGTGCGGTAGCTTATATGTTTGACAATACTGCTTTATTTGGTTTTACAGGTGAAGATGCTGACGAAATCCTAGAATACTTAATGGATAAAGAAATTGACGTGCGCGATGTAATAGACGAAGAAGGTCAAATCATCGTTTACGGTGAACCAGAAGACTTCAACGCGATCCAAGAAGTATTGAAGGAAAAAGGTATTACTGAATTTTCGATGGCTGAAATGCAAATGATCCCGCAAAATGAAGTAACGTTGACTGGTGAAGATTTAGAGAAATTTGAAAAAATGATTGATGCACTGGATGAATTAGAAGATGTTCAACAAGTCTATCATAATGTTGAATTAGACGATTAGAAAAAAGATCAGAAAGAATCTTGCATGATTCTTTCTGATCTTTTTTCGAAAACTTTACTAATTGAGGAACAGACTGTGTAGCTGAATTATCAGCACGAGAAAATGAAATCTGCAAATCTGAGCTAGCTGCACACTAATTAGCGGTTACAAAAAATAGCGTTCTAGATCAAGTCTTTTTCCACCGTTCTTATCATCAAAAATGACAACACCGATTCCGGTATTGATCACTGATGTTATTTTGCTGAAGTCGCCGTTTATTGTTCCTAAGTCAATGGACTCAGTATTATCTGATCTGTTAGTAAATCTGCTGGGAGTTCAATTAAACATGAAATACATAGCCCAAATCACCTATACATTTGGTGGTTAGACGCCGAATCCTCTCGCTATTAGTGAGAATGTTTATATTGTATTGATACTTATCACAGTTCCTTGAACAGTCAGAAGTTTCCGGCGACATCAAGTTGCTTAGTCAAAACTTTTTTTGAAAATGACGAACAAAAAAGAAGCCGAACGACAGCTAGCAAAATGATAGCAGCTGTTGTTCGGCTTTTTCGATTATTTCTCAGTCAGTGACTCCTGAACATAAAGATTTTCTGGAATCATTTCTAGCAGGGGACTTCTTTCACCAATAACGAGTAAATTCAGTTCGTGCATTGCTCGAGTACAAACAGTATAAAGAATCAGCTTGTCTTGTTCAGTATGATAATTCTCAGGTGAAATATTCCAAGCATAGACACGGTCAAATTCTAACCCTTTTGCTAAATAGGTAGGTATGATTATCAAACTTTTTTTCATAAAGTCTTCTTCGTCAGTCAGTAATTGTACTTGATTTTTTTGCTTAGGTGTTAATTGATCATAGAGATCCTGACACTCTTCCACTGTTTTAGCGATAATTGCTGTTCGCCAGTATTTAGCCATTTCAGCAGTTTCTTCGATTTGATGGATCAAGCCATTAACCATTCCACCAGCTTCACTGGCATAATAGACTCTTGGTAAATCTCCCACACGAGCGGTCAATTCGACGCGATTCTCTTGTGTTAAGAATTGATTTGCAAAGTTTGTGATCTCTTCAGTTGACCGGTAACTCGTAGTCAGTTCAAAATGAGTCAATGACTGATCAGGAAAAATCTCTTCTAGTGAATGCACCATACTTTCATTACCGAATACCTTTTGGTTCAGATCACCACATAGGGTATAGGTTGCTTTCGGATATAAATGGCGCAGTAAGGCTACTTGTGCAGGTGAGAAATCCTGCATTTCATCAATAAAAATAAAACGGGCTTTTTGTTTCACATCTAGTGGATGAATGGATTTCATTAAAAGAAACATCAAAGTGCCATCTTCCAGGCTGATATCTTTCCGTTTAAAATCAGTTAATAGTTCATCGAGCATATCTTTCCAATTTTCCTGGGTCAATTGATAGTGAGTCAATAAATTATTAGGAATATTTTGCAGGAAGTGTAAATACTGCTTAGCATAGTTAACGAAACTAAAACGATTGATCGCTCTTCGTATCGGGCGCATTTTTTTTCGCACGACTTTTTGCGCCATCTGTCGACGTAAACGGCGTTCGGCTTTTTCTGAATCTTCCATATCAGGATTATTTACAAACACAGCTTCGACCAATTCATCTGCTGCTTTCTTCGCCCAATCCTTCTTCATTTCATCTTTTTCTAGGCCACCGATTTTTTTCAAAAGTTTTGTTTGGAGTAGCTGCATTCGTTGGTACATCGGCAATTCTGGATTAGCTTCTTGGTACCAGTTGCGAATTTGCTTCTTAGATATTAAGACATTCTGGTTCAACTTAAGATCGCGGAAGAGCGGACCTAAATCAGAAATACGCTCAACGTATTTATATAGTTCCTGAACGATAGCGAAGCTGCTCTTTGCTCGCAATACTCGATCATCTTGTCCAGAAAGAAAGACTTCTTCGTGGCTTTCTTCAGTATGAATTTGGTAGGTCGGTAACAGAGCGCTTAAAAATGTTTTGAACGTCTCAGTTGGTATGCCGCTTTCACCAAGTGACGGTAGGACCGTCGAAATATAATCAGAAAAAATATGGTTCGGTGAAAATAATAAGACCTGCTCATTGTCTAGCCATTTCCGATTGTGATACAGCAGAAAAGCAACACGCTGAAGCAAGGCAGAAGTTTTTCCACTGCCGGCTATTCCTTCTACTACCAAAACTTTACTTCTTGTATCGCGAATAATTTCATTTTGTGATTGTTGGATCGTAGCTACAATATTTTTCATATGATTCGAAGAGGCTTCATCCAAAATCTCTAATAGGAAATCATCATTGATTGCTTCTGATGTGTCTACCATTGATAATATATGACCCTCGCGAATCTTAAATTGACGCTTCAGTAATAATTCGATCGGAATAATAGCATCATGTGCTTCATATTGTGTTTGTCCCAAAGTTCCTTCGTAATAAAGATTCGCTATTGGAGCCCGCCAGTCAATGACAACAGTCTCCTCTTTTGTATCGCGTAAAGAGGCGATTCCTAAGTAAAGCGTCTCAGTCTCTTGATCTTCTTTGAAGTCAATTCGAGCAAAATAAGGGTTATCTCCCATTAGTTTAAGAACTTTTTGTCGCTTTTCCTGTGAAGCAAAGGTTTGATAGCGTAAAAGCAATTCTGCTTCATGCTGCCGTGTCTCAGCCATAGTTTCTGCCAGTGCTTCAAAAGAGCCACCTTGAATTCGTTGACCAGCATTTTCTAACATGTCGGTATAAAATTTCGCTTTTGTTTCTTTCTTTTGGCTGTCTAAAAATGCTATTTCCTGTTGGATAAAAGCGCTTGTCTGTTGGACGTGCTCTTGTTCGTACTCTCTTGCGTTCATTGAGCATCCCCCTTTAATTTTCCGTCAATTTGCTTATAACAGCATAATAGTATAGCACATAAAGCGAAAGAGAAGCAAAAGGGTGAGCTTAATGTGTTTATTCAGGTTTTCACTTAATAATTACCTAGATATTATACGCACCACTTGTGGGAATGATGGCTCTTTTATAATGAACAAAAAAAGTGAACGTTCATAATCTCTCCTAATAGAAAGAGATATGAACGCACACATTTCTAAATAAGTATTAGTTTCATTTGATTCCATCATGCGCCCGTTTGATTTGAGCAAGATCAATTTTTTTCATTTTATACATTTCTTGGGTAGCTCGTTGGGCTTTTTCGGTGTCAGGATCATTTGTCCAATCCAACAGTTGTTGATTGGCCGTTTGCCAGTAAACCCCGTAACGGTCTTCCATCCAGCCGCAAGGCCATTCTTTGCCCTCCTTGGTGATGGACTCCCAAACCTGATCGATATCTGTTTGGTCCTTTAAATAAAAATAGAAGGAGTTTCCCATTGTGAATTCGAAATCGTGCTTTTCTGGACTATCCATGATGATTAGATCATGACCGCGAAGCTGAAAACCAGCCGCACGTAAACGATCATCCTTTCCCTTTATCACAAAATTCTGTTTTCCGCCGAAAGCAGCGATCCATTCATCGATTGCCGCTTGCGCCAGTCCGTAATTATTATTGGCAAACATAATACAAGGAATAATTGTTTGTAAACTATCCCCCAAACGAACTTGCCATGAAAACCCGAAGCGATCATTCGTCCAGCCAAACATGCCAAGTTCAGGATAATCAGTAAGAGGCATCAGCGTTTCTCCATCCTGATTCAATTGATCCCAAACTTGATGAAGCTGATCTTTGTTTTCACAGTTTACAACATAGGAAACTGCAGGAGTTGGTTTGAAGGCATCGCCGCCATTTAGCAAAAGAAATTCACATCCAGCTAATTCTAACGTGATTGTTAATAAATCACCGATTTCACCATGCTCATCAGTAATAAAATGAGTTTCATCGAGTATTTTACTATCCTCAAAAACTGTTGAATAAAAATCAGCAGCTTGGTCTAGCTGCCCATCAAACCAAAGACAACATCCAAATTGGTGTTCCATGTAGTACCATCCTCTCATTAGTAAAGATTGATATGCCACATAACTCCGTATTGATCTTTGACCATCCCGTATAATTCGGCCCAAAAAGTTTTTTCAAGCGGTAATAAAACCGCGCCTTTATTTGATAGTTGTTGAAAAACATCAGTCGCTTCGTCAGCCGATACTGCATTAAAAACTAAAGCAACGTTATTTCCAACGATTATAGGAGGCGCCATACCTTCTGGACTGTCAGAGATCATAACATTTGTATCATTTATTTTTATGCTAGAGTTTAATACTAGATCTTTGATGCTATCGTCGACAGGATGCTCGTTATCATGGGGCATTTGTCCAAAAGTCATAACTTGTGGCGGTTCAGTTTGAAAAACTTTTTCGTAAAAGGCAATTGCTTCAGCTGCTTGGTCTTTAAAATGCAAATAGATATCCATAATATTTCCCCCATTCTTATGACACTACTTTACCACGAAGAAAGGGCTATCAATAACGATCTGCCTCGCAAGATACGAAAAATTATTACGTAATCGTAAAACTATTTATGCTTGGATTTAAAGGACAAGAGGGAAGCAAGTACGATGGAAAAATTTATGATTGCCCGAGGGTAACAGTAACGATCGATCCTTTTCTGGTATCTATGGGATGGTTGTTTCTAGTGAATAAAAAAAGATTATTTAGTGGTCTGAAAAATCGCTCCTCCGTCTAAAAAATCTCATCTGGTAGTTAATTGTGGTAAAATGAGACGATTGAAAGAAAAAATAGAGGAGCGATTTGTATGCCATTTGTCCACATTGAACTAATCGAAGGAAGAACAGAGGAACAACTGACCAAGATGGTACAAGAAGTAACTGAAGCAGTCTCAAGAACTGCCGGAGCACCCAAAGAGAACATTCATGTTATCATCAATGAAATGCAAAAAGGGAAATATGCACAGGGCGGAAAGTGGAAAAAATAATCAATATTATGCTTGCATTTCGAATCAATAAGTGTTTATAATGACCATGTAATTGATTGATGAAGAAAGACACCTGAACTTGAAGGCTGTTTATCAGAGAGGAAAAGCATGGCTGAAACTTTTCCAAACAAGCACAAGGGATGACCACTTTCAGAAGACTCTTGTCAAATGCAGGAGCGGACAGCGCCGTTATCGCTTGTGAGGGACAGAAATCCTGTCCAAAGATTAGGTGGAACCACGTTTATTCGTCCTAGTACCGATTTCGGTACTAGGACTTTTTTTCGTGTATTGTTTCTCGAACTAGCTTCTTTGGCAATAAGATTGAAGGAGTACGAGAAATCTTTCTGATTATCAATCGAATAATTTCAAGGGGGAACTACAGGATGGTAAAAATTTCATTTCCAGATGGATCAGCAAAAGAGTTTGACAATGGTGTTACTGGCTTAGAGATTGCGAAAAGTATTTCTAGCTCATTAGCAAAAAAAGCATTAGCCGTCGTGGTAAACGGTGAGCTGGAGGATTTAAATCGTGCAATCGAAGAAGATGCGGAATTAAAAATCGTGACTGATAAAGATGAAGAAGCTTTACCTCTCGTTCGTCATTCAAGTGCACATTTAATGGCGCAAGCGATCCGCCGCCTATTCCCAAATATGCATTTCGGTGTAGGCCCAGCGATTGATTCAGGGTTCTATTACGATACTGATAATGGAGACGGGGAACAAATCAGCGAAGAAGATTTTCCAGCAATCGAAAAAGAGATGAAAAAGATCATTAAAGAAAATCTGCCAATTGAGCGCAAAGTAATGAGTCGTCAAGAAGCGTTAGATTTCTTCAGCTATGATCCTTACAAAGTAGAATTGATTACTGATTTGCCAGAAGACGAAGTAATCACTGCCTATACACAAGGTGAGTTCACTGATTTATGTCGTGGACCACATGTCCCATCAACAGGAAAAATCAAAATTTTCAAGTTATTATCTGTTGCCGGCGCATACTGGCGCGGAAATTCTGACAACAAAATGATGCAACGTGTTTATGGTACTGCATTCTTCAATCAAGCGGATCTAGATCATTTCTTAAAAATGCGCGAAGAAGCCAAAGAACGTGATCATCGTAAACTTGGTAAAGAATTAGATTTATTTATGATCTCGCAAGAAGTTGGTTCAGGGTTGCCTTTCTGGTTGCCGAAAGGTGCGACAATTCGTCGTATTATTGAACGTTATATCGTTGATAAAGAAATCTCAATGGGCTATGAACACGTTTATACTCCGGTATTAGCAGATACTGGTTTGTACAAAACTTCTGGTCACTGGGATCATTATAAAGAAGATATGTTCCCAATCATGGATATGGGAGATGGGGAAGAATCATTAGTATTGCGTCCAATGAACTGTCCGCATCATATGATGATTTATAAAAATCATATTCATTCATACCGTGAATTGCCAATTCGTTTAGCTGAACTTGGAATGGATCACCGTTATGAAAAATCTGGTGCTTTATCTGGTTTACAACGGGTTCGTGAAATGACAATGAATGACGCGCATATCTTTGTTCGTCCAGATCAAATCAAAGAAGAATTCCGTCGTACGTTAGACTTGATCCTAGAAGTTTATAAAGACTTTGGATTTGAAGATTATCGTTTCCGTTTAAGCTATCGTGATCCAGAAAATACTGAAAAGTATTTCGATGACGATGCAATGTGGGAAAATTCTCAACGTTTGTTGAAGGAAGTAATGGATGAATCAGGTTTTGATTATTTTGAAGCAGATGGAGAAGCAGCTTTCTATGGTCCTAAACTAGATGTCCAAGTTCAAACAGCATTAGGAACTGAAGAAACACTATCAACTATCCAATTTGACTTCCTATTACCAGAACGTTTTGATCTAACTTATGTCGGTGAAGATGGAAAAGAACATCGTCCAGTCGTTGTTCACCGCAGCGTCGTTTCAACGATGGAACGTTTCACTGCTTACTTGATTGAACAATACAAAGGGGCTTTCCCAACTTGGTTGGCACCAGAACAAGTTGCGATCTTACCAGTTTCACCAGAACATCATGGAGATTACGCTTATGAAGTGAAGGACCGCCTAGTTCGTGAAGGTGTTCGGGTCGAAGTCGATGACCGTAACGAAAAACTTGGTTATAAAATCCGCCAAGCACAGACACAAAAAATTCCTTACCTATTAGTAATTGGGGACAAGGAAATGAATGATGCTTCAGTTAATGTTCGCCGCTATGGCAGTGAAGAACAAGAAGTACAAGATTTGAATATGTTTGTTGACGTGATTAAAGATGATATCGATAATATGAGTCGCAACTAAGAAATTTCCGGTGAGTTTTTCTCGCCGGATTTTTTTATTTTTGGAGAAATCAAAAATTCATTTGTGGAAAACTTTTTAAAGAAAATGCGTAATACTGGCTTTTTAAAATTTTGGAGTTTTCCACAGAAAAATATAAAATGGATTGTTTCACGAAAAATGAGTTTTGTATCAGATTAAGATAGTCATTTTACGCAATATAGAACGTCAACTTAAATTTTTATCATACGACTGTGAAACAATTTAGTATTTATCTATAAAAGAAGGTAAAGTTCTTAAACTATATTAAAGGAACTACGATTAATCCTTTTGAAAAATCTTTTTTTCGGCTACAATAAGACAAGTAACTGTCAAAGTGGAAGGAACAGATGAATGAAAATAACGAATCCATTTAAGAAATTTTTTGATAAATTGAGACTCGCGGACGAAAAGGGCCGTAATCAAAATAAAAGCCATATCCCATTTAGATTGAATTTTTTATTCTTTGTCATTTTTGGTCTATTCGTCATTTTGGTCACGCGATTAGGGTATCTCCAAATCGTTGAAGGCGATAAAATGAAAGCTGAAATGAAAGCATCAACTACGATTACAGTGAAAGAAAATGCTCCTCGTGGCGAGATTTATGACGCTAAGGGAACAGCTTTAGTAAAAAATACTGCTAATCGCGCGATTACTTTCACTCGGGGAAGTGCAATGAAAGCTTATGAAATTCTTGACATTGCAAACGAACTTGATAAATTGATTGACGTGCCAGCAGATGAGAATCTGACTGCCCGTGATAAAAAAGATTATTGGTTGGCTGATAAGAATCATTTGAAAGAAGCGGAAGATCGATTATCTTTTAAAGAAAAAAACCTTGATACTTCAAATGAATATCAAAAATTGGTCGACAAGGTTAAAGACAGCGAGATTCAATTTAGCGAAGATCAGCTAAAGGTTGCTACGATCTTCAAACGGATGAATAGTGCGGCAGAGCTTAGTACGGTTTTCATCAAAAATGATGGTGTGACTGATGAAGAATTGGCAGTGGTTGCTGAACGTGCTTCAGATCTGCCGGGTGTATCCGTAGGGATGGATTGGGATCGCAAATATAACGATGACCTAGAGGGCTCATTGAAAAGTATCTTAGGCACAATCACCACTGAAAAAGAAGGGTTGCCGGCTGAAGAAGCGGATGCTTTGTTGAAAAAAGGTTATGCTCGTAATGACCGTGTGGGTAAGAGTTATTTAGAAAAGCAATATGAAGAAGAGCTTCAAGGTAAAAAAGGCGAGTTCCAAGTGACTTTGAACAATCAAGGGACCATTGAAAAACAAAAGGAAATCAAAAAAAGTGAAAAAGGTTCCAACGTCGTTTTGACTATTAACAGTGATTTCCAGAAAAAAGTTGAAGATATTCTGAAAAAGCATTATCAAGGATTAGTCGATAGCGGAGTGGCGAAATACTCACCAGGTGCTTACGCGGTTGCAATGAACCCTAATACTGGAGAAGTGTTAGCCATGACCGGTTTCACTCATGATATGAATAGTAAAGAAATCGAAGAAAACACCTTAGGAACGATCACCAGTGCATTTGAACCAGGATCGGTTGTAAAAGCTGGAACGGTGACCGCCGGCTATCAAACTGGGGTAATCACTGGAAATGATACTTTAATAGATCAACCAATTAAATTAGCTGGAACAGCACTAAAAGGATCTATCTATAACAAATCTTTAGGAAATCAGATACCGTTGAATACAGTAAAAGCGTTAGAATGGTCTTCCAATGCATATATGATGCAAATTGTCTTACGCATGCTGGGAGTTCAATATCAACAAGAAATGACTTTGCCCGAGAGTGCATCTTCTAAAGAAATGTATGATAAATTACGCAAGGCCTTTGCAGAATACGGTATGGGTGTGAAGACACAGATTGATTTGCCGAATGAATCACCTGGTTTGGTCAATGAGCAATTCGGAACGAAAAATGCTCCTGGTGGCGGGAATTTACTCGACCTGTCATTTGGCCAATATGATACGTATACTCCGATGCAGCTAGCGCAATATGCATCGACTGTTGCGAATGGCGGTACTAGAATATCACCTCATGTGGTTAAAGGAATTTATGGGAACAATGATAGCGGTGGTTTGGGTGAGCTCCAAAAGGAAATCACTGGTAAAAAACTTGACCAAGTTAACATTACAGCTGAGCAAATGGGGATCATCAAACAAGGATTCTATCAAGCGGTACATGGAACGGATGGTTATACGACCGCAAAAGATTTAGCATCTGCCAAGCTTGATCCGGCTGCTAAAACAGGGACAGCCGAAACAGTGGTATCGGTCAATGGTCAAGCGGTGAACACGATTAATAGTAACATTGTGGCTTATGCACCTCACGATAATCCTCAAGTAGCTATCAGTGTAATGCTGCCAAACTTGGACGAGGAACACGATGATACGAACAAAGCAATCGCAAAAGACATAATAAATGCATTTGCAGACACATATGGCGTACAATAAAGTTAAGGAGCTCAGCTCCTTAACTTTTTCTGTTTTGCTGAGCTGTAGTACAGTGAAGAAAGCTTCAGCTTCATTGAAGGAATATATTTATATGAATGAGGAGTGAAAATTATGTCAGTATATAATTTTGAAGTAAAACAAACCGATGGAACTGAAAAGTCATTGGCAGATTATCAGGGAAAAGTTCTATTGATCGTCAATACGGCAACGGGCTGCGGCTTCACGCCGCAATATGAAGGCCTACAGAATCTATATGATCAATACAAAGATCAGGGCTTTGAAATTCTTGATTTTCCATGCAATCAATTCGGCAATCAAGCACCAGGAACAAATGTAGAAGTCGCTGAATTCTGTCAGTTGAAATATCACACGACATTTCAAACATTTGGAAAAATTGATGTCAATGGTGAAAATGAAGCCCCATTGTACAGCTATTTGAAAAGCGCGCAAGGTGGTTTACTTAACAAAGCAATCAAATGGAATTTCACAAAGTTCTTGGTTGATCGTGAAGGAAACGTGATAAAACGCTATGCATCGCAAACGAAGCCAGAAGACATTGCCAAAGATATTGAAGCGCAGCTTTAAAAACGTCAAGTAGAACTACTTAACAAAATTATCAAAAAGACTGGTCAAAGAAATGGAAACATGATATGATATCAAAGTCTGAGAAATATCTTGGAAAACTGCTTTGACGAGGGAGGGAAAATCATGCGCGTAAATATCACTTTAGAATGTACTTCTTGTAAAGAACGTAACTACCTAACAAACAAAAACAAACGTAACAACCCTGATCGTTTGGAAAAAATGAAATATTGCCCACGCGAACGCAAAGTTACTTTGCATAAAGAAGTTAAATAATTTTTAGTTCACTAGCTAGGATCCTTTTTAGGAACCTAGCTTTTTTCTATTTTTAGGCTCCTCGTCAACTAGTGTTGGTGAAGAAATTCAATAGGATAATCGAGATACTCACACGGTTAGGCAGCTCTCTTGTCTAACCGTGTTGTTGTTCTGGTTTTAGTCAGTTTTGCGGTATTTTTGGTTTTCTTGAAATACTTCCCACGATATAAAAAGATTCGTTCTCGGTAATTTTGAAAATTTCTAAAGCCATAGGCCATTCGTTTTAGTACTTTGATATGGTTGTTTAAACATTCCATAGGGCCGTTGGAATAAGGAACTCGCAACGCTCGTTTGATTTCTGTTCGGTATTTCTTAAAGGTCTTGAAGACTGGTCGGTAGTGTTCTGGTAATTCCTTGTAGTTTTCCTCTAGGAGCGCGGTGAATTCAGGAACATCTCGTCTTTTGATAGTGGACAGAAAATGTTGGTAGACTTCGTAGCCACGTTTTAAGGAGTGATCATAAGATAATAGTCGATCGACTATCTCTGCTTCTGTTAGATGATCACGAAAGGATGGACGCCAGTAGCGGTGTTGCCCCTTCAATTCCCATGCACTCTTTTGAAGCAGTTTCCAGTATTTCTTTAAATGTTTTGACCGACTATCGCTTTTTTTAAAAGCCTTCATTACTTGAATTCGGTGAGTGGTAAAGGCTCGAGCAATGTGTTGACTGATATGAAAACGATCGGCGACGATTCGGGCGTTTGGAAAACAATCTTTCACTAATGTGCGATAGGGTGTATAGAAGTCCGAAACAACCAAGCGCACCTGTTCACGTACTTTTCTGGGGTAACGTAAGAAATAGTCTCGCAAATGTGTAAGTTGCCGATTTTCCACAATATCCAATAGTTGATGTGTTTTCCCATCCATCATGACAAAACTCATGGCACCAGAGACGTTTTTCACCGATTTGAACTCATCAAAACACAATACTTCTGGTAGTGACTGGTTCAAGGAAACGGTTTTAGGACGAAGGGTGCGAAGCATCCGAATGACGGTTGTTGGAGAAACGTGCTTCATGCGCGCTATCAGCGACATGGAAAGGGGTTCGCTCAACAACTCGAGAACGGCTTGTTTGACTCTGCGAGCAATGGAACATCGACGATCACTGACCGAATCTTCCGCTAAGAAAGTTTTTCCACAATGTTTACACTTAAAGCGTTGTTTGTTTATTCGCAGAATAGTCTTGTAGTTACTGACGTCATTTAATAAGATAGAGACCTCCTTCCAGCCCCATTTAATGATGGTTTGATCATTTTCATGGTGGCAATGAAAGCAATCTTCTGGTCGATAGGTCAATGTGCCAACAAAAACAAAACATGTCTCGCCATTGATTCGTTCTTTGCGAAAGGCATCCTCATGAAACGTAAGATTTAGGTCTAGAATATCTAGTAACTCTTTGGTAAACTCTGAATAAGACATCTTGAAACACTCCTTTGAATGGTTTTCGTCGACTTTATTCTAAAGGATTTCAAGGTGTCTGTTTGCGTTTATTAAAAAAAGAAAAAAGTATTGGCAACAGAAGGTGTCACCAACACTAAATATTATAGAGCCATTTTTTTCAATAACCGTAATAGTTTGCAAAACATTTTCTGAAATCTACATAGAAACTTCATAGAATCCTAAACAAAAGCTAACTTTCGCAGGATAAAATTACTAATTAACCAGAATGATTTTAGAAAGGAAGGATCAGATGCGAAAGGTACCACCGATTTTAAAGCCAATCGCTCTTTTGACATTGTCGATCTTGATTGCGACAACTTCGGGGATTTTAAATAATTCCAGCTATCGTCAAGGGAAGGCAACGACACCAACGACAGAATCTACTACGCGTACCACCGATTCTTCTCATGATTCAAATAGCATGATTAGTGAAACAAGTACGGTGGAAGAGCAAACCCAAAATGAAGAAACAAATGTTAATAATGGTGTCCAAGAAAGCTCTGTTGCTAACAATTCAATAGAAAATACTCAGCCTTCAACCGCTAGTGATTCTGCAACTGTGCAACAATCATCAACTGAAGAATCGCAAACGGCATCGACGCAACAACAGCAGCAACCAGCAAATGAACCAGCTGGATCAGAAGCAGGTGATAATCAATGACCTTACTATTAGATATCATTAATGGACTAAATAAATTCCTGGGCTTTTTAGACATCAGCCCCAAGTATTCCAACCGAGCGTATACATTGCTGAGTATTATACCGACCGTATATATTCTTCGGATCGTTTATGGACTATGGCTTAACCAGAATTATCTGCAATTAGTATTATATGGGTTAGTATTTCTCGTTTTAGTCTATTTCTTTATTTTGAATTTCTTTTATTACTTTTTGGATAAGAATGTAAAAGGAGATATTACACAGCTGGTTGTTAAATATCTGCCGGATGATGCCTTCAATATTCAAAATGAAAAGCCTAATAAGAAGGAAAAGAAGGTTTTTGAACAAGCGAAAGAAATACCTGTTGAATTTAATCAGGACTATCAGCTGCTATTAGTTGAGAATATTCAGCTGCTGATTGATAATAAAGAAATTACGACACGCGACCTAACAAAAGAAGAAGGTTTCTTGATCGAGGAAAATACGCTGTATCCCTATTATTATGTCAAAGAAATCGAAACAGGGCTTTATCAGTTGCAGATCGGAAAAAATTATCGTGACTTGCAAACGATCGGAACGATTCGACAAACGGAACCTTTGAAACCGATCGGTTTGTTTATTGTAGGCGGGGATTTTGTTAAGGACGGCATTCGTTATCATGAACCTTACCGATTGAAATTTCTAGCTAAGATAGAAGGGGCCACAACACGGACCCGTCGCAGTAAAAAATAAATACCGTCTGATCGAAACTGTCTTTTTAACAAAGAATGTTTTGATCAGAACGGTATTTTTTATTTTAAGACATCTCGAATACTTTCAACCATTTTGGTATAGGCAATTGGACCATTATATAGCCAGCTGGATTCACCATCAAACTCATAAAGATGATTATTTTTAACTGCTGGTATATTACTCCACAAGGGATCCTTGAACATTGCTGCATTAGAATCGCTATTGACAAGGAAGATATAGTCTGCGTCAAGCTGTGACAGATTTTCTAATGAAACTTGCGAAAAGTCTGCAGTCGCCTTTTTACTGATATCTTTAGTCAATTGTGGAACTTCAAATCCGAGCTCTTTATATAGCAATTGGCCGCTAGAACGGTTTTCCGCTACCATGAAAGCTGAATTATTCGTGACCCATAAAACAACTGCAGATTTACCATCGATTTGCTCTTTCATGTCTTTTTTCGTTTGACTGACTAGTTGATCGTAGTCTTCTTCTACTTGCTTGGCTTTGTCTTCTTTATTTAAGACATTGCCGATATCTTCTAATTGATCACGCCAAGTCACATTGTCCCCGTTTTTTACGACATAGGTTGGAGCAATTTTAGAGTATTCTTTGTATTTTCCGCCTTCAAGCGATCCGTTTGAACCGATCAATAACAAATCAGGTTCGAATTTCAAGACATCTTCATAGGGCATGTCATAGTTAATCGTTGGAATATCATTTAATTTATCCTGTAAATAGTTTTGAATTTTTCCTTCACCAACAGTCCATTGTGCAACAGGTTTTTCATCTAGCGCGACTAAGTAATCTTCTAGATAGGAGGCAATGATTCGTTTGGGCTTATTTGGAATTTTGACCTGATGATCCAGTGCATCGGTCAAGGTCCGTACGTCATTGTTTGTATCTTTACTCTCACTGCTTTGCCCACAAGCAGCTAAGGTGAATAGTGCTAATAGAGAAGCGGTACCTAAAACAATTTTTTTAAACATAAAAAAACTCCTTTGAAGTTAATTGAGAAATATTCTCAATTGCTATTATTACTGAAAGCAGCAAGGGTGTCAACTGGGATTTTTGTTTAATTGACAGTTGACGCAGATAACAAAAAAGGTCATAATTGAGAACGATTATCAGAGAAATGAGGAAGATCTATGACACAATTAAATACCACTGATCTTTCAATCGGATACGAAAGAAAAATTGTCGTAAACGATATCACAGTAGAAATTCCCAAAGGGCAAATCACTAGTCTGATAGGCCCAAATGGCAGTGGCAAATCAACCTTTCTAAAGGCTTTAGCACGAATTCTCGAACCTGCCAAGGGTGAAGTCTTTATTGATGGTGAAAATATTCAGCGTTTGGATACGAAAGCAGTCGCGCAAAAGATTGCTTCTTTGTCACAAACGAGCAATCAAATCAGTGGATTGACTGTTGAAGAAATCGTAGCCTATGGACGCTTTCCATATCAAAAAGGATTTTCGGGTTTAAAAGAGCATGATCATCAATTGATTAATTGGGCATTAGAAGCGACAAATCTGCAGGTATTAAAAAATCAGACATTGAATACGCTATCTGGCGGTCAGCAGCAGCGTGTTTGGATTGCTATGGCCTTGGCTCAAGATACAGATGTTCTGATTCTAGATGAGCCTATCACTTTTTTGGACCCCGCTCATCAATTGGAAATTTTAGAATTACTGCAAGAAATTAATCATCAAGGAAAAACAATTTTGATGACGATTCATGATCTGAATCATGCTTCGCGATTCTCCGATTATTTGTTAGGGATGAAAAAAGGCGAGCTGCTTTTTCAAGGAACGCCAAAAGAAATGTTTACAGCAGACAAATTGTTGAATCTTTTTGATATTCAAGCAACATTTGCAACGATGCCTAATAGTGATAAACCGTTAGTTGTTTCTTATGATCTAGTAAAGGGGCATTAACGAATGATTAAACGAAAGTATTTTTTTCCAATTGTCATCATTTTGTTGATAGCAGCCATGATTTTATCTTTGCGTTATGGATCAGTCACCAGCAGGTGGTCGGATGTATCTCAAGCATTGACAAATTTTGATCCTAATAATCAAGGTGAGCAGCTGGTACGCTATCTACGGCTGCCGCGCATGTTAGGGGCTGTGTTAGTGGGTGCGGCTTTTGCAATCTCTGGTGCTCTGATTCAAGGGATCACTTCCAATCCAATTGCTGATTCTGGATTGTTAGGGATTAATTCAGGTGCAGGATTAGGTTTAGCTATTGTTTTTGCAATAAGTGCTAATCCATCGCCGCTTGCAGGTATCACCGGTTCCTTCATTGGTGCTTCAG
The DNA here is from genome assembly GCF_059374735.1 of Enterococcus sp. GPZ-007. Taxonomy (NCBI): domain Bacteria; kingdom Bacillati; phylum Bacillota; class Bacilli; order Lactobacillales; family Enterococcaceae; genus Enterococcus; species Enterococcus sp. GPZ-007. The sequence goes on from NZ_JCAFYN010000002.1 coordinate 111,697, forward strand.
TATCAATTCTTTTAATTTATCTGGTTTCTAGAAGGGTTTCTTTTGGTATATCACCAGTGCGCATCGTTTTACTGGGAGCCGCGCTAAGTTCTTTCTTTGCGGCAGTTAGTCAAAGTATTAGTCTGTTGTTTGACTTGAATCAAGATATGACCTTTTGGTTTGTCGGCGGGACCGCAAATCTTACGTGGAATCAATTACAAACGATTTTTCCATTGGTTTTACTGGGAATTATCGGTGCTTGCTTGATCAGTCCGCAAGTTACCTTGTTAAGCTTAGGAGATGAAACCGCAGTCTCATTAGGAAAAAATCCAGGTCGCATCCGTCAGCTAAGTATGCTGTTTGTTTTATTGCTAGCTGGAAGCTCGGTGGCTTTGGTAGGAACAATCAGCTTTATTGGTCTGATTGTTCCACATGTGGTTCGCTTCTTTGTCGGACATGACTATCGTTATGTGATTCCAGCTTCCGGAATTTTTGGTGCTTTATTTTTTGTCGTAGCGGATATTGCTTCACGCTTGATTGCACCGCCTTTAGAAACACCAGCAGGAGTGATTATCACAATCATCGGTGTACCATTTTTACTTTTACAGATTAGGAAGGGACGCTTATGAGGAAAAGAATCGGTTGGTTCTGTATATTTTTCCTATTGATACTAGGAATAGGACTGAGTCTGACAGTGGGAACGATCCCCTTAAGTTTTCGCGACCTGCTGCAGGTTTTTCAACATACTGCAACAACAAGCCAGCAACTAATCGTCTTTGATTTTCGTTTCCCTCGATTGCTTGTCTCGATATTGGCAGGAATGGGGTTAGCGGTATCTGGATACTTGTTCCAAACAATCACTCATAATGATTTGGCTGACCCTGGGATTTTGGGGATTAATGCAGGTGCGGGATTGACAGTTCTGATTTATTTAGGCTTTTTCGCGACAGGCGAGAACAGCTGGTATTTACCGTTGATTGCCTGTGCAGGAAGTTTTTTTGCGACGGCACTTGTTTATTATTTTGGTCGTCAATCTCAACGAATTACTCCCAATCGATTGCTGTTAGCAGGAGTCGCTGTAAACGCGGGAATATCGGCCTTAACATTGATGGGCACAATCCGAGTTTCTAAGGACAATTATCAATTTGTTACAGCGTGGCTTGCTGGAACAATCTGGGGGACAACTTGGCAGCATGTATTGTTGTTATTACCATGGATCATTTTATTGTTGCCTTTGATTTTATTGCGAGGGCGCTCCTTGGAGGTATTGGAACTGGGCGATGAACTAGCTGTAGGATTAGGTGTAAAATTGAAACGTACGCAAGTATTCTTCTTAGTATGTGCGGTTTGCTTGGCGGCGGTAAGTGTCTCAATTGCCGGGAGCATCAGTTTCATCGGCTTGATTGCCCCGCATATTGCACGCCAGTTCACGGGACGAAAGAATAATCAAACGTTGATTATGAGCGCATTGCTTGGCGGCATATTATTGCTGTTCAGTGATATTCTAGCGAGAGTTATTTTGCCTGGTGGTGAAATGGCGGCGGGAGTTATAGTGGCTTTGATTGGAGCGCCGTACTTTATTTTGCAGCTGTTAAAAAAGAGTAATCAATAGCAAAGAGGATGATCCATCTTTTTGCAAAAATAATATGTGCTGTTTTTTTGTTTTAACTCCAGCATTTTTAGAATGACATCAGGCAAAGGAGAAATTCAATGAGTTGGACAACGATATGGAGCCATGCGCAACGGGGGATCGCACAATATAGCAAATCAAATAGTTCGGTTCAAATAGTCATGAGACAAATTACTTCGGTCGATAAGATTCGTTTGGTTTTTGCAAATGAGTACGGGAAGCAAACGCAGCACATTCAAAACTTCTCTCTTCAGACGAATGATTGCTTTCAATCAATCCCAGACTTTTGTATTTCTCCCGGTGAAATTTATGAAACTGAGTCCATTTCAATTGATTCGAAGGCAAAGAAATGGCAGATCTCATTTCAAACAAGTCCGACTGAAAGTGGTTTTGCTTATACCGATGCAGATTTTTTAGCTAGGACTGGTGAACACGATTTTTGTTCAGGTCTGATAGCAATTGAGGCGGAGATTGAAGGTGAATGTATTATTGCACTGGGGGACTCTTTAACAGAGGGCGCAACATGGACTGCACCTATGCAAAGGAAATTTCGCGCTAATAATCTTTTTTTAGTTAATCAAGGAATCAATGGCAGCTGTCTGTTGAAATCTAGCAGCGATCGTCCGATAGATGAGGCAAATAGTCTTTTCTATGGATATGACAGTGTTAAGCGATTAAAGTTTTGCTTGGCTAGTCACAGTAATGTCAGCAAAGTCATTTTATTTCTAGGTTCAAACGATTTGATCAATGGAGAGCTAAACTTGGCTAGCTTTCAAGAGATGATTAAAAACTTGATTCAACTTTGCAAGGATCACAATGTAGCATATCAACTGTGTACTCTGACTCCTTCTTTGGGGTATCCTGGGATGGACCAATCGAAAGAAGTCTTACGTAGAGAAATCAATCGCTGGTTAGTCGCCAATTACCATGAAGTTTGGGATTTCTCTGCGATTGTTGAAGAACAAAATCACTTAAGAACTATTTATGATAGCGGGGATCATCTGCATTTTAATGCAGCTGCTGGATTGGCGATCGCTCGTCAAATTTCTAGTGATTTCGTTAAAGGGGAGTAATCCCCTTTTTATTTTGTGCTGAGTTTGTTAGTATTTCTAGATAAGAAGGTGAATGGATGGAGAAAGATGAACTTCGACAACGCGTGATCACTCGACTTCAAAAAAAAGCAGATAGCGAAGAGAGACAGATTCAAGCAGCGCGTGTACTAAACAAGTTATATCAAAGTCAGGTTTGGCGCGAGGCAGATAGTATTGGCGTGACAATGGCAACGAAATTTGAGTTTCCAACTTCTCCGCTGATTCAGCGCGCTTTTGAGATGGGAAAAAAGATTGCTGTACCTAAGTCGTTACCTAAAGGCAAGATGATTTTTCATTGGGTTGATCCTGACACGCCATTTTATACGACAAGATTTGGTGTTGAAGAGCCAGATATTGAAGCCGTTGCTCAGCCAGATGAACTGGATCTGCTGATTGTTCCAGGATTGGTGTTCAATCGAGCCGGATACCGCATTGGTTTTGGTGGAGGATATTATGATCGTTACCTAGCAAATTACAGAGGCAACACATGCAGTTTGGTTTTTATTGAACAATTAATGGAAGATTGGCAGACAGAAGCATTTGATCAGCCGGTCCAGCAATTATTTCTTAGTAATTAGTAAAGTACTATTATCATCCATAGAATGAGAGAGGTAGATATATGAGAAAAGAGAAACCATATGTGATGTACACATTTTTTGTCATCAATACGATCGTTTTCGTGATGCAATACTTATTGCCCGGACTATCGATTGAAAATCAATTAGGAATGTTCGCTCCATCGGTTATTTGGCAGCATCAGTTCTGGCGTTTCATTACACCTATGTTCATCCACTTCGGCTTGATGCACTTTGCTTTGAATGGCGTTGTCCTTTATTACATGGGGCAACAGTGTGAAGCGATTTTTGGTCATTGGCGCTTTGCCTTGATTTATTTGTTAAGCGGCATCATGGGAAACTTTGCCAGCTTTGCTTTTAATCAGCCTACGACTTTATCAGGTGGGGCCAGCACCGCGATCTTTGGCTTGTTCGGAGCCTTTTTAGTGGTTGGTTTGCATTATCGTGATAACGGTGCGATACAAGCGTTGACTCGCCAATTTGCTTTGTTTATCATGATGAATCTCGTCTTCGGTTTGTTTGATTCAACAATCGATATCTGGGGGCATCTAGGCGGAATTATTGGAGGCGCATTGTCAGGCTGGGCGCTAGCCGTTCCTTATGCACAGGACCGATTTACTACACGTGCGCGAGTTACTTCAGTTTTATTCTTTATTTTTGCCATTGTTGTTTTTGTTTTCTTCGGTTTGAGAAAATTTAACATGTTTCTATGATCGCGGACAAAGCTGTCCGCTTTTTTGTTAGAAAGTATTTAACCTTATTAGAACAATAATCTTGATTCATTTGCGAGTGAGGAGCGAATACTATAAAATATAGGGTGGACAAAATAATCTATTTTAAAAAATAAACTAGGAAATTAAAAATAGGCTATAAAAAAAGTTTTTTTTTCTGTATAATACTAGGGATGTGGTTTGATGGAAAGTTTGTATGATGTGCAGCAGCTATTAAAACAATTTGGCATCTATGTTTACGTTGGAAAACGGATTTATGATATCGAATTGATGCAGATCGAATTGAAGAATTTATATGAGAGTCGCGTAATTGATCGGGACACTTATTTGCAAGGTTGGGGCATTTTAAAACGAGAACATCACATTGAAGAAAGTCGAGAAGGTGACTAGAGTGGATAAAAAATTATTAGGTATTGACTTAGGCGGAACGACAGTTAAATTTGCGATTTTGACTGAAGCCGGCGAAATTCAACAAAAATGGAGCATCGAAACGAATATTTTAGATGATGGGTCACACATAGTGCCAGACATTATCGATTCAATCAATCATCATTTGTCTTTATATGATATGAAGCCTGAGCAGTTTATCGGTATCGGTATGGGAACTCCTGGTAGTGTCGATATTGAAGCAGGGACTGTTATTGGTGCGTACAACCTGAACTGGACGACTCTACAACAAGTCAAAAGTGAGATTGAAAAGGGTACGAAAATTAAGTTTAGTATCGATAACGATGCCAATGTGGCAGCTTTAGGCGAACGTTGGAAAGGCGCTGGCGATAATGAACCAGATGTTGTCTTTATGACCTTAGGCACAGGCGTCGGCGGCGGGATCGTAATGAACGGCCAACTGCTTCACGGGATCGCAGGATGTGCAGGTGAAGTCGGTCACGTAACCGTTGATCCAAACGGCTTCGAGTGTACCTGTGGTAAACGCGGTTGTTTAGAAACTGTGGCGAGTGCAACAGGTGTCGTTCGCGTCGCTCGACAACTAGCTGAAGAATACGCTGGCGGTTCAGAATTGAAAGCTCGTTTAGACAATGGTGAAGACATCACTAGTAAAGATGTTTTTGAACTAGCTGAAAAAGCAAATGACGACCTTGCCTTAATGGTAGTTGATAAAGTAACGTTCTATTTAGGCTTAGCTTGTGGAAATATCGGAAACACATTAAATCCTTCAACGATCGTAATTGGTGGCGGCGTTTCAGCAGCTGGAGAGTTTTTACGCAGCCGGATCGAAAAATATTTCAAGGAGTTTACTTTCCCGCAAGTTCGCGAAAGTACAAAAATCAAACTAGCAGAGTTAGGAAATGAAGCTGGTGTCATCGGCGCGGCTTCATTGGCTAAATAGACTAAAGGTAAGAGAGGAATCAAGTAATGTCAATTTGGTGGAAAATTAATATTGTACTAATCTCGGTGATCGTCTTATACGGTCTTTATGAGCTATTTGTGCGGATCATGATGAGACGCTCAGCAAAAATTATTCCGCAAGAAGAATTTCAAGCAGGAATGCGCAAAGCACAAATCATCGATGTTCGTGAACGTGATGAGTTCAATGCAAAACATATTTTAGGAGCTCGTAGCTTTCCTTATAGTATGCTGAAAGAAACTTACAGCTCTTTAAGAAAAGACCAGCCTGTTTATATCTATGACCATAATAAAGCGGTCAGTGCTCGTGCAGCCAATCTGCTTCGTAAAAAAGGCTACAAAGATTTGTTCATTCTTAAAGGCGGCATGCAGGAATGGACTGGAAAAGTCAAACAGAAAAAAATCGATTAATCAGTGACGGCTGGATGCTTATCTAGCCGTTTTTTATAATTATCATTTTAGTAATAGTAATCCGGCTAGATTGATCGTTCAGTAGAAGATCAAAAGATAAAAAATTGAATCAATCTGCAGTTTTCAATAAATTGACTCAAAGTTGAATTACAATTATGATGGACTTTGGAGACTTTACAGAAAATATCATTGGAAAATGAAACGCTTTTTTTTTTTTTGAAAAGGCAAATTTTTATTAGAGACAGGAGAAACTTATGAGTATAAAACTTGTTGCCATCGATTTGGATGGAACACTATTGAATGACCACCACGAAATCAACCAACCAGTAGTCGACGCTATTAAGACCGCTCGCGAAGCAGGAGTCTATGTCGTTCTTTCGACGGGACGTCCGTTATCGGGAACAAGAGCCCAATTAGATGTTCTAGAGTTGAATCAAGCAGACGATTACATTATTACCTACAATGGTGCTTTGGTTTTAAATACGAAAACGTGGGATATTGTTTCTGAGCATAGCTTAACGCGGGAAGACTATTTAGAGATTGACCACTTAGCTCGATTATTAGATGTTCATCTTCATCTCGCGGATAAAAAAGAAATGTATACGTCAAATCGGGATATTAGTCCTTATACAATTTTGGAATCTTATTTGGTAAACATGCCTTTGCATTATCGGACACCTGAAGAGATCTCAGCTGAAAAAATTCTTCCAATCAAGATGATGATGATCGATGATCCGGAAATTTTAAGCGCAGCCTTCAAAAAAATTCCAGCTGAGTATTTTGAGAAATACACGATTGTTCGGAGTACCCCGTACTTTCTTGAAGTCTTAAATCCTAATGCAAGTAAAGGACTAGCATTGAAGGATTTAAGCGAACATTTAGGAATCAAGCAGTCTGAAGTTATGGCGATCGGCGATGCAGAGAATGATTTGTCAATGATCGAGTTCGCTGGAACTGGTATTGCAATGGGAAATGCCAGTGAAACAATTAAAGCTGCTGCTGATTACACAGTTGCAACAAACTTAGAAGATGGTGTCAAAGAAGCTTTTGAACGCTTTGTATTAAAATAGTTACTATGAATTTCTGGTGAAATAGTCATCAGAAATTTTTTTGTCTCAGACATAGCTGAGAATCAAGCTTTGCAAGATATTTCTGATCTAGCAATCAATTGTAGATCATGAGGTTAATCAGAATCCATGAAAAGAGAAAAATGATGTATCGAATCTAAGTTAGTCATTGCTTATTCGTTCATTTTTCACTACTCTAAAAGAGACGAAACTATATACAATGGAGAAAACCTATGAAAAAAATTGCAATTATTGGGGCGGGCCCGTATGGATTGATCGCATTAGATCGGTTAATCAAGCAAGCACCCAAGAGTGAAAAAATTGACTTGCTGCTTTTTGATCCAGATGGGCCAGGCGGCAATGTTTGGCGTAAAGATCAGAGTGATCAAGTTATCATGAACACGGTTATGCAGTATGTGACTTTATTTTCCGAGGATGAAGGGCCGAATTTGGCAGAATGGAATCGGAAAGAAGCACCTAGTTATTTAGAAACTTTCGAACGTGGAGAGGAATTCTTATCTGAAACAAATCTAGAAAAAAATGATTATTGTCAGCGGCGTTATTATGGGGTCTATCAATGCTGGTTTTTTGACGAACTACAAAAAAATCTACCGGTGAATGTCACAGTTCATCTGATTAAGGAAAAAGTCATAGATCTGACTTTTTCAAAAGGAACTGTAACTATTCAAACCAATAAGGATTATCAAGTAACAGATGTCATTTTAGCGACAGGACATTCTGCAAATTATTTGACTAGCGAGGAAGCAAAAAATCAAAATTTTGCTGAAGAAAATGGACTTTTCTATCAAGGCCCAGGAAATCCATCAGATACTCCGCTTGACTCTTTAGTGGATGGGGAAAACGTGGTTCTGCGCGGGTTAGGATTAAGCTTTTTTGATTATATTGCGCTATTCGTTGCCAAATGGGGTGGAAGTTTTATTGAAGAGAATGATTGTTTGCGTTATGAACCATCAGGAAATGAACAGCATTTGATTGTAGGATCTGGTAGAAGCTTGCCATATCATGCGCGTCCTAATAATCAGAAAAATCCTGGTGAAGACGCTAATCCGCAGATTTTGACAGAAGCATTTATGGAGCAGTTTCAGGGTAGTGCGGCAGAATTGTTTGATTTACTGAAAAAAGAAGCAGAGTTGGCCTATTATCAACAAAAACTAGCAGATGCAGAAATTGATTTAAACGAGTTTTTGAAAGATTATCGCACAGGAGATCGGGAAGTAGTTTTACAAAATTATCACATACCTATCGAGGATCGTCTGGACTGGACGGTACTATTTGACCCGGCGAAAGAAGTCGTTGCCCAAGATTTTCCAGCATTTATCCAAACATACTTGAAAAAGGACATCGCTGAGGCGGAGTTGGGTAATTGTAATGGGGCAGTTGCGACGGCCATCGACACCTACAAAGAAATACAAGACCCTTTTAACTACATGTTGGATCACGAAAAATTCTCTGCGAAAGAATATTATGATGATTTTTTTGGATCATTTAATCGAAGCTACAGTTTTCTGACGATTGGTGCCCCAGTGATTCGACAAAAACAATTACTTGCCTTGGTTGAGGCTGGAATTATCGAGTTCTTAGCACCAGAAATGGTTGTAGAAAGAAAAGCAGGTGACTTTTTTGTCTATAGTAAAAAGGATACTAAACGTTCATTTAAAACTAAAAACTTGATTGAAGCGCGTTTGCCTGCAACTACATTGAGGCGAACGAAGAATCCTTTATTGATTAAGATGCGGGAAAAGGGCTATATAGCACCGCATAGTTTAACTTTTGACGGTGAAGAACACGAGACCGGGGCCTTACAAGTTATGCGTAAAACCCACCAAGTAGTTGATCAAGCTGGGAATGTTCAGCCGCATATATTTTGTTACGGGATTCCCCTCGAAGGTTTGGACTGGTTGAACGCAGCCTCTCCTCGTCCAAAGAGCGATGATCGAGTTTTTTATTTAGCGAATCAAATTGTCTCTGGCATTTATCAATAAAAAAAAGAAAGCCGCGGGGCTTTCTTTTTTTATCGTGCGATTCGTTTTCTACGAGCTTTTTTACGATTTTCATCGATTTTTGATTCTTTTTCTTCGATCGGGTCGATCACTTTCTTTTTAACACCCATCACTACGCCCGCAACAACTGCTGCCGCAGCTAAAGTACCAGTAACGAATCCTGAAGCAAATTTACGCATCGTTTCATCACCCTTTCTTTCTATACCTTCATTATGAAGCAAAACTTCAAAAATGAAAAGTTTAACGAATGGAAAAACCACTTGATTTTATTTAGTAAACAAATTATAATTTGTTTACTAAATAAAAATAGAAATGACAGGAGTAGATCAAATGGCAATTTTAGTTTTAGGCGGCGCAGGGTACATTGGTTCTCATACGGTAGATAAATTGGCTTCACAAAAATATGATGTCGTAGTGGTGGATAATTTACTAACCGGTCATCGTGAAGCTGTACATCCAGATGCACGATTTTATGAAGGGGATTGTCGAGATAAAGCATTTATGAGGGAAGTCTTTACTAAAGAACCGATTGAAGGTGTTGTGCATTTTGCAGCTAGTTCATTAGTCGGCGAATCTGTTGAGAAACCTTTGAAATACTTCAATAATAATGTTGTTGGCATGGAAAGCTTACTAGAGGTGATGGAAGAATTTGGCGTTAAAAACATCGTCTTCTCTTCAACCGCTGCGACTTATGGCGAACCAGGTGTTTCACCGATTACTGAAGAAGTGCCAACGAATCCAACAAATCCTTATGGTGAGAGCAAGTTAATGATGGAGAAAATGATGAAATGGTGTGACAATGCTTATGGTATGCGTTATGTTGCCTTACGTTACTTCAATGTTGCTGGCGCAAAAGCTGATGCAAGCATTGGTGAAGATCACGATCCAGAAACGCATTTAGTACCAATCATTTTACAAGTTGCTCTAGGTCAAAGAGAGCATTTGACGATTTTTGGCGATGATTATGATACACCAGATGGTACTTGTATCCGCGATTACGTTCAAGTAGAAGACTTGGCTGCGGCGCATATCCTTGCTTTGGAATACTTAAAAGCCGGAAATCCAAGCAATTTCTTTAATCTTGGTTCAAACAATGGTTATTCAGTCAAAGAGATGCTAGATGCGGCTCGCGAAGTTACTGGCAAAGAGATTGCTGCGGAGATTGGTCCTCGCCGTGCGGGAGATCCAAGTCGTTTAGTGGCCTCAAGCGAGAAAGTCAAAGAAACATTGGGCTGGAATCCGGAATATACCGACATCAAAGCGATCATTGAAACAGCGTGGAATTGGCATGTCAGTCATCCACATGGGTATGAAGACTAGGAGGAAATTACGTGTCAATCAGTCAAACAATCAGAGATTTTATTTCGTTAGCCATTCAATCAGGCGGTTGGATGGAAATGGATCGTTTGTATTTAGAAAATCGGGTCATCGCTATGATTGGTGAAGATTCACTAGCAAAGGCAGAGGTTCAAGGTGTTTCTGCAAGTGCTGTCGAATTAGTGGATCAATTATTGATCCAAGCAGAAAAAAATAAAGTGATCAATGGCCTGCAGGCTGAAAAGGATATGCTGGAGGCGCAGCTGATGGATTTGATGACACCACCACCGTCTGTTGTGAATGCCTATTTCGCTCAGTATTATTCAAAAGATCCTGTTCAAGCAACAGATTATTTCTTCAAATTGAGTAAGGATAACGATTATATCAAGACTCGAGAGATCGCCCGCAACATTATTTTCCCAGCTAAAACAGCGTATGGCGAGTTGGAGATCACGATTAATCTGTCTAAACCTGAAAAGGATCCAAAGCAAATCGCGGCAGAACGACAAATGAAGAAGGTCGATTATCCCGAATGTATGTTGTGTATGGAAAATGAAGGTTATAAAGGCCGGATGAATTATCCAGCAAGGACCAATCATCGTATTATTCGAATGAATCTTGATGGCGAAAGCTGGGGTTTCCAATATTCACCTTATGCATACTATGATGAGCACTGCATTATCTTGTCAGAAGAACATCGTCCGATGAAAATCACAAAGGCAACGTTTCAACGTTTATTAAAAATTACTGAGGTCTTGCCGCATTATTTCGTCGGGTCAAATGCTGATTTGCCAATTGTTGGCGGTTCTATTCTTTCTCACGACCATTATCAAGGCGGACGGCATACATTCCCGATGGCTGTAGCTGAAATGGAACGAACGTTTGGACTGAAAGATTTCCCAAATGTCAAAGCAGGAATCGTCAAATGGCCGATGTCAGTCATTCGCTTACAAGGAAAAAATCAAAAAGACTTGATTGAAGCAAGTCAGATGATTTTTGAAAAATGGCAAGTTTATTCGGATGAAGCCTTGCAGATCGTTGCTCAGACAGCAGACGGAATCCCTCATCATACGATTACACCAATTGCTCGTCGTAAAGATGATTTATTTGAAATGGACCTGGTTTTACGTGACAACAATGTATCAGCTGAATTTCCCGATGGCATTTTTCATCCCCATCCTGATGTACAGCACATCAAGAAGGAAAACATCGGTTTGATTGAGGTGATGGGATTGGCTGTTCTGCCGCCGCGCTTAGAACCAGAACTAAAAGAGGTAGAAAAGTATTTATTGGCTGAAGAAAATGCGATCGCTGATTATCATGTAGAATGGGCCGGTCGATTGAAAGCTGAAAATCAAATAACATCTGAGAACGTGACCGAAATTGTAAAAAAAGCTGTAGGAGCAGTTTTCGCCCGGGTTCTAGAAGATGCGGGTGTCTTTAAGCGCGATGTTGAAGGTCAAGAAGGCTTTACACGCTTTATCCAAACTTTGTAGAAGGGGGCAGCGATGGCAACTATTCGAGATATTGCAAAGCTAGCGGGTGTTTCACCGGCAACGGTATCCCGTGTGTTGAATTATGATCAAGAATTATCCGTCGCTCAAGAAACGAAACAGCGCATCTTTGAAGTGGCGGAAGAATTGAATTATACCAAACATAAACGCGCCAACAAGATTGGCAAATCAGTGATTCGCTTAGTGCAATGGTATGATGAAGCTGAAGAGTTAGCTGATCTGTATTATTTGTCGATTCGTTTAGGGATAGAGAAAAAAGCGGAAGAGTTGAATATCCAGATTCGCAGAGAAGCATTGAACGAATTATCGGATATTCAGGTCAGCGGCACGATTGCTTTAGGAAAATTTGATGCGGAACAAATCCGTCAATTAAAGCAAATCGATGAAAATTTATTATTCGTTGATTTTGATGGAATGAATATGGGTGTGAATTCACTAGTAGTTGATTTTGATCAAAGTTTAGATCTTGTGATCGATTATTTTATCCAACAAGGGCATCAAAAAATCGGTATCCTTTCAGGCGAAGAAAAAACCAAACACAATTTACAGCCTATCGAAGATCCGCGTTTAAAAGCTTTCAAGACAAAGCTGAATCAGCTCAATCTTTACCGACCGGAATTTACTTTGTCTGCGGCCTTTTCAATGGAAGCGGGGAAAACGGCAATGGCGAAGTTCATTGCAAATAACCAAAAGCTGCCGAATGCGTTATTTGCTTCCAGTGATGCGTTAGCTGTAGGCGCCATGCAAGCGATCCAAGAAGCAGGTCTGCGTATTCCAGAAGATATTTCAGTAATCGGCTTCAACGATGTCAGTGTAGCGAAATACGTTTCGCCAGCTTTGTCGACGGTGAAAGTTGAAACTGAATGGATGGGAGAACTGGCTGTCTCGACGATTCTAGAGCTGGCTAAAGAATTTTCTCCAGTCCCACGAAAAATCATGCTGGGAACGAAGCTGATCCAACGAGATTCGACAAAATAATTTGATGTTGATTGTAAAGTTTTTTATGAGAAATACTTTACGAACGGAAACCGAATGTTCATATTACTATCTAATCGTATAGTATATGAACATTCGGCTTTTTTGCCAGTTCCACTTTCACAGTATATTGAGTGATAAAGTAAATAATGTTTTCTCGATGAATCATTGTTTAAGTGACATAGTGGAATGGTATGCGAAGCGAGAATAAGAGTATTTTTCACGCTTTTCGAAAAAAATCTCCTTACAAGGAGATAGCTGCCAGTTCCACTTTTCACAGTATGTTGAGTGATAAAATAAATAAAATTTTCTCGATGAATAATTGTTCTAGAAACTTAGTTGATTCCTTATCGCGAAGTGGCTGCGATTCAGGTGAAAAAAATTTAGCAGCAGAGTAATTTTCATAGGCTTTGAAAAATGATTTCATCATCACATGATAGCTGCATTTAAGGAAAGCAGAAATCTTTAAACAGTTAGTAGGAATGCAAATATACTTTGTGTTAAAATATTGCTATCTTATGTGCGAGGAAATGAATTTTATGAAGTTATTAGCGATGGATACATCCAATCAAACATTAGCCGTGGCAGTCTTAGAGGATGAGAAACTACTGGCTCAATTTCAATTAAATCGAAAAATGAATCACAGTTTAACTCTGATGCCGGCGATCGATTCAGTAATGCAGGCAAGTGGACTAAAACCAGCTGATTTAGATCGGATCGTTGTGGCGAAGGGGCCTGGATCATATACAGGTATCCGAATTGCTGTAACGACCGCTAAAACATTGGCGGATACATTGAAAATCGAGTTGGCTGCTGTTTCCAGTCTAGCTGTATTAGCTGGGAATACCGAAACCAGCAAATGGATCGTCCCACTGATGGATGCACGCAGAAATAATGTGTATGCAGGTGCGTATCGTTGGGAAAACCAGCAATTGATCACTGTTTTGCCTGACCAGCACATCGCGTTAACTAATTTGTTAGATCAAATCAAAGAACCAGCGATCTTTATTGGTGATACGGATAAATTCAAAGATCAAATAGCGTCCACATTACCAGAAGCGGAGATTTGTGAAGCAGACGAAGTGAATTTGCCCAATGGTATTGTTCTGGGGAAATTAGGGTTACATGCAGAACCGACTGAAAATATTCACGGATTGGTTCCAGAATATTTGAAACGAGTGGAGGCAGAAGAAAAATGGCTGGAGACACATCAGCCAGAGGACGATAATTATGTTGAAAAAATTTAGTGGTCTGGTAAGGACGATTCTTTATGGAAAGCAATATCCCTTTAATGAGAAAAATGTGACCTTAGGTGATGAAGATTTTTTGCTAAGGAAAATCATTGATCAGGATATCAAAGAATTGATCGCCTTAGAACGGGATGTCTACTTTGGAGAGACACCTTGGACGAAAAGCGCCTTTCTCTCAGAGATTCATTCACCGATTCCTCATCTCTACATCTGTATCGTCACTAAAACAGAAGAAATTGCCGGCTTTATCGGCAGTCGTCTTATTGGAAATGATACTCACATTACCAACATCGCGGTAGGAACAACGTTTCAAAATCGTGGGATCGGTAAGCTGTTGATTGACGAAGTAGAAAAATTCGCTATAATGAACGATTGTGAGACTCTATCTTTGGAGGTACGTCTCAGTAATACAGATGCCCAGCGACTGTATCGTCGACTTGGATTTTCAGCTCGTAATATTCGAAAGAATTATTACACTGAGAACAATGAGGATGCGCTGGACATGATCAAGCGTTTGGAAGTGAACTAATTGAAAGATGCAGCGAAAAGATTTTGGCAGATCAGTCAAAGAGCATATACGTTTGATTCTCCGTGGAACGAAGCTCAATTTGCTAGTGATTTAGAGCAGTCCCACAGCTTTTATTTCACAGAAGGCTCTGACATTACTGCATTTCTAGGTTTTCATCAAGTATGTGATGAAATTGAAATTACTAATATTGCCTCTGAAGAAAAAGGCCAAGGGCACGGCAGCAGGTTAATGGAACGTTTGATTGAGCATGCAGAATCGCAGGGAATAGCGAGTATTTTTTTAGAAGTACGTGCTTCGAATCAAGAGGCGCGTCTTTTTTATGAGAAGTTTGGCTTTCAGGTAGTTGGAAAGCGGAAAAATTATTATCAGCACCCCTCAGAAGATGCAGTGTTGATGTCTTTGAAAGTAGGAAATTCAAATGAATGAAACAGAACTTATTTTGGCGATTGAAAGCAGCTGCGATGAAACCAGTGTTGCAGTCGTAGAAAACGGCGAAAAAATTCTTTCAAATATTGTGGCGTCGCAAATCAAGAGTCACAAACGTTTTGGCGGGGTGGTACCTGAAGTAGCCAGCCGTCATCATGTCGAACAAATTACAATTTGTATTGAAGAAGCATTAGCTGAAGCTGATGTTTCCGCAAAAGACCTTAAGGCTGTTGCCGTAACTTATGGTCCAGGGTTGGTGGGCGCTTTATTGATCGGTCTAAGTGCCGCAAAAGCTTTTGCTTGGGCGAACGGACTGCCTTTGCTGCCAATCAATCATATGGCAGGGCACATTTATGCAGCTCGCTTAGTTGAGCCTTTAGAGTTTCCTTTAATGGCTTTACTTGTTAGCGGCGGACACACCGAATTAGTCTATATGGAGGAAGATGGTTCCTTTGAAATCATCGGCGAAACCCGGGATGATGCGGCTGGAGAGGCCTATGATAAGGTTGGACGTGTGTTGGGATTGAGCTATCCTAGCGGAAAAGAGATCGATGAATTAGCACATCAAGGTGAAGATACCTATGACTTTCCTCGTGCCATGATTAAAGAAGACAATTTTGATTTCAGCTTCAGTGGCTTAAAAAGTGCGTTTATCAATTTGACTCATAATGCCGAACAACGCGGCGAAGAATTGGATAGAAAAAATTTGGCTGCCAGCTTTCAGGCAAGTGTTGTTGAAGTATTAGTCACCAAAACGATTAAGGCCTGCAAAGCTTATCCAGTCAAACAATTGATCGTCGCCGGCGGTGTCGCAGCGAATCAAGGTTTGCGAGAAACAATGTCTGCTGTGATCAGCGCACAGCTGCCAGCTATGAAGTTGATCGTACCGCCATTACGCTTATGCGGCGACAATGCGGCGATGATAGGAGCGGCGGCTCATGTCGAATTGCAAAAAGGTCATTTTGCAGGAATGGGTTTGAACGCTGATCCAAGTTTAGCCTTTCAGCATATTTAATCGCTTGTTATAATGGAGCCGAGGAGGCGATTAGATGAACCAAACCTGGCAAGAAAAATACTCGATTGACACGCAACCGACATTGGATCAGATGAAAGAATTTGCGTCCGATACTTATTTTGAAAGATTATTGGACTATCTATCTGAAGAATACCAGCCAAAATTTTCCATTGAGTATTCAAAGGAAAAGGGGCGATTCGGTGGTTGGCATTTGAAGGCGAAAAAGTATGGCGTGAATTTTGGCACGATTTACCTTCAAGCGGACTATGTAAGAATGATGGTTGTCGTATCTGATCTTTTCGATGAGGAACTATCTAGAAATATTCCTTCAATGTCAAAATCAGTGCAGCAAACTTTTAATGAAAACAAAACTGTAATGGGTGGTCATTGGTTTGTCATTGAACTTGCTTCCGAACAAGATTTTACGGATCTAAAGTATCTGATTTCCTTGCGGGTTCGAAAACTGAGAAAAAAATAGTAGTTACAAGCAGCTTAAATTTTAGCTGCTTTTTTTTACGTGAAAAAATGATTTCACAAACTTATTCAAGCCTGACTGTTGCTATTGACGCAAGCCGATCTAAAGCTAGTACTCGATTCTTATGTCTAGAACATTCATCATTGCAAAATGACAATAATAAATTTTTTTGGAAGAGGTACTTTTTTTAATTTATAGATACGAAAAAAAGATGTGCTTTTTAGTGATAAATCTCTTATCTTAATTGTGTGATAGTTGTTATAGATTTATACTATTTTAGCAAGTGAGTAGTAATGGAATGGAGGATGAGAATGATGAATTTACGGCATCAGTGACTTTGATCAAAAGTAGAACTTAGAGTTTCTAAGGAAGTAGATTCATATTTTATAGATATCATTCATTATTTATGTGAAACAAATCACTTGCACGAAATGAAATCGCTTAAACAATGAAATGTTACCTCCTGTGGGAACTCAAATTGAAAGATCGGTGATCTTTATCAAACAATTTGAAATGGAGTGATTGGGTGTTATTAGCAGTATCGTTTTTAATCGTGTTGGCTTCTTTGTATGGATTAATCTACTTAAAGAAATTGAAATGGTCATTTTCTAAGCGAGTTGTCATTGCTTTAGCCATTGGGATTATTTTAGGTTTGGCTTTTAATCAAATTCTATCTGAGGCAGATGGTGTAGTTTTAGCAGATTGGATCGGAATTATTGGCAGTGTCTATGTAAAATTACTGCAAATGATCGCAGTTCCACTGATCCTTGTCTGTGTTCTATTGGCTTTTACGAAAATTGAAATCAAAACAAATGTATTGAAAGTCGGAATGTCGATTATTGGGACGTTGATTGTTACTGCCGGAGTTGCTGGAATGGTCGGAATCGTGACTGGCTATTTTTCAAATATTGATGGAAATTCCTTTAATATTTCTCAAACTGCGTTACATTCGGCTAACGAGATTCAGAAAAGTTATGTTTCTGGTGGAGAGCAGACATTAACGATGCCGCAAAAAATAATTGCGATCTTTCCATCGAATCCCTTCTTTGACTTAACGGGACAACGTGCTAGTGCTACTTTGGGTGTCGTGATTTTTGCTTTCTTCTTGGGGATCGCCTACCTGAAAATCAAAGATAAAAAAGTCAAAGAGGCACAATTATTCAAAGATTTTCTTGATAGTGCCTATGAAATTATTATGTCGGTGGTTCGTCTATTCATTTCCTATGCGCCGTATGCTGTTTTAGCGATCATGATTGCGACAATTGTCAATAATGATGTTACAGCGGTACTGAAGCTGGCGAAATTCTTTGCGGTTTCCTATATCGGAATGTTGATCATGTTCCTGATCCAGCTACTGATTCTATGGATTTGTGGACTGCCGCCAGTTCGATATTTGGCAAAAGCCTTCCCGGTTCTTTCTTTTGCCTTTATCACAGCGTCAAGTGCAGGATCGATGCCGATGAATATCGAGATGCAGGACGAATTGAATATTCCCCGCGGTGTATCAAGTTTGGCAGCTTCTTTTGCGACATCGATGGGAATGAATGGCTGCGCGGGTGTCTATCCCGGCATCATTATTGCGATTGTAGCTATGACACAAGGAATTAATCCGTTATCTCCGCAGTTCTTGCTTTATCATTGCTATGACTTCTTTTGGCATTGCAGGAACAGGCGGAGGCGGGACAGTAGCAACGATTATTTCTCTGTCGGCTTTAGGACTGCCTGTGGGATTAGTAGGTGTTTTTATCGCGGTAGAACCGCTGATCGATATGGGACGTACAGCAATCAACTTGAATGGCGGCGTGGTAGCTAGCGCGGTTACATGCAAGTTGAATCGCATTAAATTATCACAAGTAAAATAGATTGATGACTTCCTCGAATCTCATTGAGGAAGTTTTTTAAATAAATTGAAAAGGTGGGTTGCTACTTTCTTTTTATTCAGTTATTATGAATAAAAATGAATTATTATAAGATCGAGCGAATGAATATTCAAAAATGGAGGAGTTATGATGACGAGTATCTTTCAAGGAAAAAGTTTTTTAAAAGAGATTGATTTTACAAAGGATGAATTACTGTATTTGATTGATTTTGCTGCACACCTAAAAGGATTGAAGCAACAAAACATTCCGCATAAATATTTAGCGGGGAAAAATATTGCATTATTATTTGAGAAGACTTCTACTCGTACGCGGGCAGCCTTCACTACAGTAGCCACCGATTTAGGCGCGCATCCTGAATATTTAGGAAAAAATGATATTCAATTAGGTAAAAAAGAATCTGTTGAGGATACAGCAAAGGTTTTGGGCAGTATGTTTGATGGTATCGAATATCGTGGCTTTTCTCAAAAAGCGGTTGAAGCTTTAGCTGAGCATTCTGGTGTGCCAGTCTGGAATGGTCTGACTGATGAATGGCACCCAACGCAGATGTTGGCAGATTTTCTGACAATCAAAGAACACTTTGGCAAATTAGATGGGCTGACTTTAGCCTATGTGGGTGATGGACGAAACAATGTCGCGAATTCGCTTCTGATCACTAGTGCAATTTTAGGGGTGAATATCTCGATCGTTACACCAGAAAAATTATATCCAGAAAAAAGCTTAATCGCTATGGCTGAAAAATATGCCGAAGAATCTGAAGCAAAGGTTTTAATTACTGATGATATTGATCTAGGAGTCGTACAGGCGGATATTATTTATACAGATGTTTGGGTGTCGATGGGTGAAGAAGCTGCGTTTAAAGAACGCATCGACTTATTGCTGCCTTATCAAGTCAATCAAGAATTAATGGAGAAGACCAAAAAAGCTGAGACGATCTTCCTCCACTGTCTGCCAGCATTTCACGACTTGGAAACAGAGGTTGCGGAAGAAATCAAAGAAAAGTATGGGTTGGCTGAAATGGAAGTCACCGATGAAGTTTTTCGTGGAGAGAATGCACTGCAATTCCAACAAGCTGAAAATCGGATGCATACCATAAAAGCAGTAATGGCTGCGACTTTAGGAAATCTGTTTATCCCGAAAGCATAAAAATCTCCCCCTTGACTAGTCAGATGAAGATTTTTCTGTTAATATGAATGCCAGATAAATCATTCATCGATGATAAAGAGATATTTATGGTCTGTTTTGCAGCGAGTTCGGGCAGGTGAGAGCCGAGTAAACAAAAGTAGATGGCGCACTTTTGAGATGAAACGGCAGCTACCGTTATAGCCTGAGCTGGTCGTTTGACGACAATAAGAGTGGTACCGCGGGAATTCTCGTCTCTGATGTATTTATACATCAGAGACTTTTTTTGTGGTTTTGCTATTACTTTTAGTTCGAGTTGAATCGTTTTCCTTGAGCATACATTGCAGCGGTTGTTTGCTAGAATGATTTTCTCAAAGCCGGCTAGCTTTTAACAACCTAAAGGGAAGAATCAACCTTATTTTTGTAAACAGAGTCAAATATATAGAATATACTAGGGGGAATTTTGGATGAATAATAAAGAAATCGTCGCACAAGCTGTTTTTGAAGCCGTCAAAGAAAATTTGACGTTGTCGGAAGTAGAAGGGTTGTTGGAAAATCCTAAATCAGCGGATCATGGGGATGTAGCATTTCCAACTTTTACATTAGCAAAAGTATTCCGGAAAGCACCTCAACAAATCGCAGCGGAATTGGCAGAACAAATCAATCCGGAAGCATTTGAAAAAATTGAAGTCGTGGGTCCTTATCTAAACTTCTTCATGAAAAAAGAAGTCATTTCCAGCATGGTTTTGAAACAAATCGCAAAAGAGCAAAATCATTTTGGCGATAGCAATATTGGAAATGAAGGCAATGTGACGATCGATATGTCCTCACCAAATATTGCTAAACCTATTTCTATGGGCCATCTACGTTCAACCGTTATTGGGAATTCAATCAGCTTGATCCTAAGTAAAATCGGCTATAATCCGATCAAGATCAATCACTTGGGAGACTGGGGCACGCAATTTGGTAAATTGATCGTTGCTTATAAAAAATGGGGATCTGAAGAAAAGGTTAAGGCCGAACCAATCAATGAGCTGCTGCGTCTATATGTTGAGTTCCATGAAAAAGCAGAAGAAGAACCTGAATTGAATGATGAGGCACGGGCTTGGTTCAAGAAATTGGAAGAAAATGATCCAGAAGCTTTGGATCTATGGAAATGGTTCCGCAGCGAATCATTGAAAGAGTTCAATAAAATCTATGGCATGTTGGAAGTAGATTTTGATTCTTATAATGGTGAAGCCTTTTATAACGACAAGATGGATGAAGTCGTTACGATGTTAGAAGAAAAACATTTGTTGCAAACCAATGAAGGCGCAGAAATCGTTGACCTAGAAAAATATGATTTGAATCCAGCCTTGATTAAAAAATCTGATGGTGCAACCTTATACATCACGCGTGATTTAGCGGCAGCACTTTACCGTAAACGTGAATATAATTTTGTTAAATCATTGTACGTTGTAGGGAATGAACAAAGCGGACACTTTAAACAATTAAAAGCTGTCTTGAAGGAAATGGATTTCGATTGGTCGGATGAAATGATTCACGTTCCCTTCGGTTTGATTACCAAAGATGGTAAGAAATTATCGACTCGAAAAGGGAAAATCGTCTTATTAGAAGAAGTCTTGAATGAAGCGAACGGGTTAGCCTTGGCACAAATTCAAGAAAAGAATCCTGATCTGCCGGATAAGGAAGAAGTCGCTCATCAGGTTGGTGTGGGGGCAGTTATCTTCCATGACTTGAAGAACGATCGGTTGAACAACTTCGATTTCAGTTTAGAAGAAGTCGTACGTTTCGAGGGAGAGACAGGCCCTTATGTTCAATACACACATGCGCGGGCTATGACTGTTTTGGAAAAAGGAAACTTTACAGTTGATCCTGAAGCGGTTTATGCACTGAATGATCCCGATAGCTGGGAAATTATCAAATTATTACAAATTTATCCGGAAGTAGTTATGCAGGCAGCTAATCAATATGAACCGTCTGTAATTGCGAAACATTCAATCAGATTAGCTCAGGCGTTTAATAAGTATTATGCACATACGAAGATCCTAGTTGATGACGATCAAAAAGAGGCTCGATTGGCATTGGTACACGCATTAACTGTCATTTTAAAAGAAGACTTGCGTCTGCTAGGGGTTCACGCACCAAACAAAATGTAATAGAGTAAGAAAGTTGCAGGAGTGATTCTTGCAACTTTTTTTATTTTTTCAATCTTTTTTGCTGAAATATCATGATGTATGATACAATTTGAAAAAACATAATGTGTCAAGACATATGGAGGCGTATTAATGAAAAAATTCGTGTTAGGGCTAGGCTGTCTTGGTTTAGTAGGACTGTTAGCTGCTTGTGGCCAAGGTCAAGCTGAAAAGAACGCAGAGAAAGAAGAATCAAAGCAAAAGTTTGCTTTGATTTTGGGATTTGGCGGTGTTGATGATCGATCCTTTAACCAGGCTGGTTGGGAAGGCCTTGAAAAATGGGGAGAGGATAAGGGTCTGACCGCTAAAAAAGATTTTACCTATCTTGAAACAAATGACCCTCAGGAAAACAGTACGAATATCAGTCAGGCGGTTGAAAATGGCTTTACAACTGTTATTAGTTTGAGTTACCTGCAAGCCGATGCAATCAAGGAAGCTGCCGAGCAAAATCCAAAATTAAATTTTGCCTTGATTGATGGGGAGGTCTCTGATCAAAAAAATGTTGTTTCTGCGACGTTTAAGGACCAAGAAAGTGCTTATTTAGCTGGATTAGCGGCGGCTTATAGTACGAAGAAAAATCAAGTTGGATTCATAGGCGGGATGGAAGGGCCAGTTATCCAACGTTTTCAAAGTGGTTTTGAAGCAGGGGTGAAGGCCGGAGCGGAAGACTTAGGAAAAGAGATTTCAGTGAATGTGCAGTACGCTGCTTCTTATGACGCACCGGATAGAGGGAAAGCAATAGCCGCTTCAATGTATAAAGAAGGCGCGGATATTATATATCAGGCGGCAGGAAGTACCGGAGCAGGAGTTTTCCAAGAAGCAAAGGCTCGCAATGAAAATGACTATAGTCAAAAGGTTTGGGTGATCGGAGTAGACCGTGATCAAGCGGATGAAGGGGATTACCACATGGAAAATGGCAAAACTGGCAATTTCACTCTAACCTCTACTAAGAAGAATGTTGGAGCAGCAGTCACTGAAATCGCTGGAGCCGCGTATGACAACAAGTTTCCTGGCGGGGAGCATTTAGAATTTGGACTGAAAGAGGACGGAGTAAATCTAACCAAAGGTCAATTATCGAAAGAAGCCTATCAAGCTGTAACAACTGCTAAAAAACAAATTATTGCCGGTGAAATCACTGTACCGGAAAAATAGAAAATGCGTTCCTGATTGAATTCAGGAACGCATTTTTGCGCTGGTATCAAATTTAAGAGAAGATTGATTTTTGCGTCGGGTCTTGCAAAAAGGTAGTAACCTTCTGCGCATCTTCTGGCGTTCTTGAAATAATAATGATGGTATCAAAACTTGCCATCGTTGCTACGATCAGCTCGCTGGATAGGTCGTCTAAAACAGATGCCAATAGATGTGCATTGTCCGGCAAGGTGCTGACGATCGTCATAAATTGGACGGTATCCACTTTAACGATTACATTGTTTGTCATTCGAATCAAACGTTTGATGTCATCATCTTCGGTAGGCGCCTGTTGATCTTGGAACAACTCAAAGCGTGGTTTGCCTGTTTCATCGATTGTTTTAACGATTTTAAGATCACGAATATCCCGAGAGATCGTCGCTTGAGTCGCTGACACCTGGTATTGCTGCAAGTAATCCATCAATTCATTTTGGTTTCGAATGGGGTTCTCTGAAATGATTTTCTTGATTAGCTCGTGTCGATCTTTTTTTCGCATAAAAAAACTCCTTATTTATATGTAGTAGATTAATTTTTCAAAAAAATACTTTTAGTGTTAGGTCGAATAATGCTTGTCCGTCTTTTTCATTTTTAGAAAGAAGTCCGTAAAATGATAATTATGCACTCAGTATAGCAGAAAAAGTTTTTTTAAACAGTATTCCTTCATAAATATTAATCATAGAAAAGCAGAGTAAAAAAAGATTGATTTCTTAAAAATACTCTTGTATAATTACTAATTGTGTGTAGGCGACTACTCATAAAAAATCCACATTCTGGCTTGATTTATAAGGCGGTGCTGCTAGTCAGTTCCTTATAAAGAAGAGAGCAGGAGAGGAAAACAAAAAAACCAATTGGAGGAAACACAAATGTCAGTATTGTCTATGAAACAATTACTAGAAGCCGGCGTACACTTTGGTCACCAAACTCGTCGCTGGAACCCAAAAATGAAGAAATATATCTTCACAGAAAGAAACGGAATCTACATCATTGACTTGCAAAAAACAGTCAAATTAGTAGATGCAGCTTACGATTACATGAAAGATGTTGCTGAAGATGGCGGCGTTGCATTGTTCGTAGGTACTAAAAAACAAGCTCAAGAAGCAATCAAAGAAGAAGCTGTCCGCGCTGGTCAATACTATGTAAACCATCGTTGGTTAGGCGGAACTTTAACTAACTGGGATACAATCCAAAAACGTATCGCTCGTTTGAAACAAATCAACGCTATGGAACAAGACGGTACTTTCGAAGTATTGCCTAAAAAAGAAGTTGTTGGTTTGAATAAAGAACGTGAACGTTTAGAAAAATTCTTAGGCGGTATCGCTGATATGCCTCGCATCCCTGATGTTATGTATATTGTTGATCCTCGTAAAGAACGTATCGCTGTTCAAGAAGCACAAAAATTGAACATCCCGATCGTTGCTATGGTTGATACAAACTGTGATCCTGATGAAATCGACGTAGTAATCCCTTCAAATGATGATGCTATTCGTGCCGTGAAATTAATCACTGCTAAAATGGCTGATGCTTTCATCGAAGGTAACCAAGGTGAAGACCAAGTAGCAGAAGCAGACTTCGTTGCTGAAGATGGCGGACAAGCAACTTCAATCGAAGAAATCGTTGATGTAGTGGAAGGCGACAACGCTTCTACTGAATCAGCTGAATAATTTCGTAGCATATGCTGCTTCAAAGTAAATATTTTCCTTTGAAGCAGCTTTTTTAGAAAATCTAAGGAGGCCCTTAAAATGGCAGACGTAACAGCTAAAATGGTAAAAGAACTACGCGACATGACTGGCGTAGGGATGATGGATGCGAAACGCGCATTAGTAGAAGTAGAAGGCGACATTGAAAAAGCTGTTGATCTTTTACGCGAAAAAGGTATGGCTAAAGCAGCTAAGAAAAATGACCGTATCGCCGCTGAAGGTTTAGCTTCAGTTGCAATCCACGGAAATACTGCTGCAATCGTAGAAGTGAACTCTGAAACAGACTTCGTTTCTAAAAATGAAATGTTCCAAGATCTAGTTAAAGAAATCGCAGCATTAGTTGCTGAAAACAAACCTGCTGATATGGATGCAGCAATGAAATTAACAAACGCTAAAGGTGAAACTCTTGAAGCTGCGTTGATTGAAGCGACACAAGTTATCGGTGAAAGAATCAACTTCCGTCGTTTTGAAGTTGTTGAAAAAGAAGACAATGCAGCATTCGGCGGCTACCTTCACATGGGCGGACGCATCGCTGTTTTAGCTTTATTAAATGGCACAACTGACGAATCAGTGGCAAAAGATGTTGCAATGCACGTTGCTGCAATTAATCCTCGTTATGTAAACGAAAGCCAAATTCCAGAATCAGAATTAGAACATGAAAAAGCTGTTCTAACTGAACAAGCATTAAATGAAGGCAAACCAGCGAATATCGTTGAAAAAATGGTTATTGGCCGTTTGAACAAGTTTAAAGCAGAAATCGCTTTGGTTGACCAACCATTCGTTAAAGATCCTGATATGACTGTTGAAAAATATGTATCTTCTAAAGGTGCTACAGTTGCAAGCTTCGTTCGTTTCGAAGTTGGCGAAGGTATCGAAAAACGCGAAGATAACTTTGTTGAAGAAGTTATGAGCCAAATCAAAAAATAATTCTGTTTCTAAAAACAGTCGGGAACGCACGATTAAAAGTGCGCTCCCTTTTTTTAAGCAAATACAAATTTGGCTGGCTTCAAAGACAGAGTATGCTAAAATATCATTAGAGTGACAGTGGAGGTATTGAGATGAATGAACCAAAGTATAAACGTGTAGTATTGAAACTTAGTGGAGAAGCATTAGCGGGCGACGAAAAATTCGGTATTAATCCACCTGTGATCTCAGAGATCGTGGAAGAAATCAAAGAAGTTCATGATTTAGGAATCGAAATGGCAATCATTGTTGGCGGCGGAAACATTTGGCGCGGACAAATCGGTGCTCAAATGGGCATGGAACGTGCGCAAGCCGATTATATGGGGATGTTGGCAACTGTGATGAATGCTTTAGCGTTACAGGATGCGTTGGAAAACATTGATGTTCCAACTCGTGTTCAGACATCAATCGAGATGCGTCAAATCGCTGAACCTTATATTCGCCGTAAAGCAGAGCGCCACCTTGAAAAAGGTCGGATCGTGATTTTTGCTGGCGGAACAGGAAATCCTTACTTCTCAACAGATACAACAGCGGCTTTAAGAGCAGCGGAAGTGAATGCTGACGTGATCTTGATGGCCAAAAACAACGTCGATGGTGTTTATTCGGCTGATCCAAAACTTGATGTAAATGCTGTGAAATACGAAGAATTGACTCACTTAGACGTAATCGCGAAAGGATTGCAGGTCATGGATTCGACAGCAAGCTCATTGAGTATGGACAATGACATTCCACTTGTTGTCTTTAATTTGAATGAACCAGGAAATATTAAACGTGTTGTACTCGGTGAAAACATCGGGACAACGGTAAGGGGGAAATAACATGGCAGATGCAGTAATGAATGAAGCAAGAGACAGAATGAAGAAGGCTCAAGAAGCCTTGCAACGTCAACTAGGTCAAATTCGTGCAGGACGCGCGAATGCGAGTTTGCTTGATCGTATTACAGTTGATTACTACGGCGTACCAACACCTGTTAACCAAATGGCATCAATCACGATCCCAGAAGCACGCGTGTTAATGGTTACACCGTTTGATAAAAATATGATCAATGACGTGGAAAAAGCGATTATGGCTAGCGATATTGGCTTGAATCCAGCAAATGACGGCAACGTGATTCGTTTAGTGATTCCTCAATTAACGGAAGAACGACGTAAAGAATTGGCTAAAGAAGTGAAAAAAGAATCAGAAGGCGCAAAAGTTGCTGTCCGTAATATTCGCCGAGATGCGATGGATGATTACAAGAAGCAACAAAAAAATGGCGATCTAACTGAAGATGATCTACGCGACATGGAAAAAGAAATTCAAGCATTAACAGACGACAACATCAAAGCAATCGATTCGATCGTTGCCGAAAAAGAAAAAGAATTACTGGAAGTATAGTTTGTTGAAAAACCTGAAGAGCTACTCTTCAGGTTTTTTTGTGGAGATTTCGTGAACTAGAGATTGTCTGTAATTCATTGAAAAAGCCTAAAGGTATTTATTTTTCATAGGAATAACCGCATTTTATTGTTATAATGGCAGATGACTTTTCAAAAGTATTTTTAATTTGTTATCTTAATAGAGGAGGGAAAAACATGGTATTGCGATTTTTTCCGCAAAAACAAAAATATACACCGGAAGAAACGGCATTCGTTTTCGATCCTGATGGAGCTGTTCCAAAGCATATCGCGATTATTATGGACGGTAATGGTCGGTGGGCACAAAATCGCCGCCTGCCAAGAATTGCTGGCCATAAAGAAGGCATGGAGACTGTAAAAAAAATTACGAAGCATGCGAATCGTTTAGGTGTCAAAGTACTGACTTTGTATGCTTTCTCAACGGAAAATTGGAAGCGACCAGAAGAAGAAGTAAATTTCTTGATGCAGCTGCCGGTGGACTTTTTTGATACTTTCGTACCAGAGTTGATTGAGGAAAACGTTCAAGTCCATGTAATGGGCTACGAAGAATACTTGCCTGCACATACACAAGATGCCGTGAAACGAGCGATCGAACAAACGGCTCAAAATGATGGGTTAGTTTTGAATTTCGCTTTGAACTATGGCAGTCGCGCTGAGATTATTACGGCGATCCAACAAATGGCGCAAGAAGTCAAAGACGATAAACTTGCTATTGAAGCAATCAACGACGATATTGTCGGGGATCATTTAATGACTGGATTTTTACCAAAAGAGCTGAGAGATCCAGAGTTGGTTGTACGAACGAGTGGGGAAGAACGGATCAGCAATTTCTTGCTATGGCAGCTTGCTTATAGTGAGTTATATTTTACTAAAGCCTTATGGCCTGATTTTGATGGGGATCATTTAGAAGCGGCGATTGCTTCGTTCCAACAACGAAATCGGCGTTTTGGCGGCTTGGATAAGGGGGACAAAAAATGAGGCAGCGAGTTATTACCGCAGTTGTCGCGCTAGCAGTCTTTATTCCGATTCTTTATATTGGTGGAATTGCAGTTGAATTAGCAGCGGCTGTATTAGCAGGGATTGGTGTTTATGAATTATTCCGCATGAAGGGGCTTGCGATAGTCAGTTTTGAAGGTGTACTTTCGATCTTAGGGGCAGTTTTTCTAGTATTGCCAGCAGAACGATGGTTGCCATTTTTAAGCGGGGACAACAGCAATTTTCTATTATTCTATTTAACAGTCATGATCATTTTAGGTTTTTCTGTTGTTTCGAAAAATACTTATACGATTGATGAAGCTGGTTTTCCAGTTGTAGCTAGTCTTTATGTAGGTGTTGGTTTTCAAAATTTAGTTACAGCACGAGCTGAAGGATTAGCGATTTTGCTTTTCGCTTTCTTCGTGGTCTGGGCAACGGATATTGGCGCGTACATGGTTGGACGACAGTTTGGCAAGCACAAATTGTGGCCGGAAATCTCACCAAACAAAACAATTGAGGGTGCGTTAGGCGGGATCGCTAGTGCCGTTGTTGTTGCTGTCGTGTTTTTCTTAGTTAAGCCTGAGGTGTTTCAACATAATCTTGTGACGATGATTCTGTTCACGATCATCTTCTCTGTTGTTGGTCAATTTGGGGATTTAGTAGAGTCGGCAATCAAACGTCATTACGATGTTAAAGACTCAGGGAAAATTTTGCCAGGTCATGGCGGCATTTTGGATCGTTTTGACAGTATGCTGTTTGTCTTTCCAATGATGCATTTACTAGGGGTGTTTTAAAAGAGCGGTGACGCTCTTTTTTCTATCCGCTGTTTCTGAAATATTTTCTGAAAAGCTTTGAATCTATTCGGAGCTTTTTTTAAATTTTCTATGAATTGGTCAGGAAAGGAATATCTTTTTTAGAGACTGTGATAAACTATCTCTAAGAAACTAATGAAGGTAGGATAATTATGCGTACGATTATTACGTTTTTAATCGTTTTTGGTGTCTTAGTGATTGTTCATGAATTCGGACATTTTTTCTTTGCAAAACGCTCAGGAATTTTGGTTCGAGAATTTTCGATCGGTATGGGGCCAAAATTGATTGCTCATATGGGAAAAGATGGTACAACCTATACCTTGCGTCTGTTGCCAATCGGCGGTTATGTGCGGATGGCGGGCTTGGAGGATGAAGAGACAGAATTAAGTCCGGGTATGCCATTATCAGTTGAATTAAGTCCGAATAATGAAGTGCAACGAATCAATGTCAGTAAGAAAATCCAATTGCCAAATAGTGTTCCAATGGAACTGATTTCGGCAGATCTGATCGATGATTTAGTTATCAAGGGCTATGTTAATGGTGATGAGAGTCAAGAAACAATCTACAAAGTTCAGCATGATGCTACTGTGATTGAGGAAAGCGGTACGGAAGTGCGGATCGCTCCACGGGATGTACAATTTCAATCGGCGAAATTAAGTTCGCGTATCCTGACGAATTTTGCCGGACCAATGAACAATTTTATTTTGACGATCATCTTGTTTATCGCTTTAGCCTTTTTGCAAGGTGGCGTAGCGGTTTATGACACGAATCAGATTGGTGAGGTTCAAGCCGGCAGTCCTGCTGCCGAGGCTGGTTTAAAGGCGCATGATGAAATTCTTTCGATTGATGGAAAAAAGATCTCTTCGTGGGATGATTTAACGAATACTGTCACGAAAAAACCAGGAAAAGAACTAACAGTTGTCGTTGATCAAGACGGCAAAGAGAAAACTTTGCAAATGACACCGAAGACAATAAAGAGCAACGGTGAAAAGGTTGGGCAAATTGGAGTAGGACCTTATATGAAAACCGGATTTGGTGATAAAGTTGTTGGCGGCCTAACTCAATCATGGGATATGGTCACAAGAATCTTTGGTGCCTTAGGTTCGCTCTTTACAGGTTTTAGTTTAGATAAGCTGGGCGGTCCAGTAATGATGTATCAGATGTCAGCGGAAGCCTCACGGGCGGGAATTAAAACCGTCATTTATCTAATGGCATTACTCTCAGTCAACTTAGGAATTGTTAATTTGTTGCCGATACCGGCTTTTGATGGCGGGAAGATTCTATTGAATCTGATCGAAGGAATTCGCGGAAAACCGCTAGATCCTGATAAAGAAGGCATGATTACAATGATCGGTTTTGCCTTTATCATGCTGTTGATGATTCTCGTCACATGGAACGACATTCAGCGTTTCTTCTTTTAAATGAAAGGATCGAAATTTTTTCGATCCTTTTTCTAATGCAATCATAAAAGAAAACAGTTATACTGAAACATACTTGAAAAAGTGAAGGAGATGTCATTTTGTCTAAAAATCGCGAGCTATTTGAAAATTTATTACGACAAATTGAATTAGCCGAAACAGAGCAGCAGCATCCCATGATCCAAGCGTCAGAGATCAAGGAAGTGGTTGTTCACGAGAAATCCCGAGTGTGGGAATTTTTTATTCAAACACCGCAAATCTTACCGGCGAAATTATTTTATGCGTTTCATCAAAAGTTGCAAATTGCGTTCCAATCAATCGCGCAAGTGAAATTACATATTATTCCAGAGGACAATCAGTTTGAGGAGGAGCTTCTGCAAAACTATTGGCAATTAGCTTTGAGTGAACAGGATTGTGATACGCCGCTGGTCAAACAGGTTTTAAGCAAGCCGTTGCCAGTGATCCAAGGCAAACGAATCGTTTTACTGATTGATAATGAAACGGTTATTCCTTTTCTGAAACAGCAATATTTGCCGTTGATCGAAGAAAATTTAGTTTCTTATGGTTTCCCTCATTTGCGCGTCGATCCAGAAGTGGATAAAGAGCAGGCAGATAAGAAGTTGCAGGAATTTGAAGTACGGAAAGAAGCGCAAGCTCAAGCGATGCAGGAACAGGCAGCAGCTAGCTTGGCTCAGTATGAATCGAAGAAAAAAGAGCAGAAAGAAAATGCTGCTCATTTTGATGGACCGATTCAAATGGGACGGAATATTCCGGCTGACGAAGCCATTACACCAATGGGCAACATCATTGAAGAAGAACGACGGATCACAATCGAAGGATTTATTTTTGATAAAGAAGTTCGAGAATTACGTTCAAAACGTAAAATTTTGATCTTAAAAATGACTGACTATACGTCATCCTTCGTTGTGAAGAAATTTTCTAACGGTGAAAAGGACGAAGCAATCTTTGATGCGATTTCAAACAATAGTTGGATTCGTGTTCGGGGAAGTGTCCAAGAGGATACCTTTATGCGGGATCTAGTCATGAATGCTCAAGATATTCAAGAAGTGAAGCATCCGGAGCGACAAGATACAGCAAAGGAAAAACGTTCGGAATTACATTTACACACGAACATGAGTACAATGGATGCGATTAATAGTGCTAGTGATCTAGTTGCACAGGCTGGAAAATGGGAACACAGAGCTATCGCTATCACGGATCATGGTGGCGCGCAATCATTTCCGGAAGCTCATGCGGCAGGGAAGAAAGCCGGCGTTAAGATTCTCTATGGAGTAGAAGCAAATGTTGTCTCCGACGGGGTACCAATTGCTTACAATGATGCTCATGAATCGTTGACTGACGCTACTTATGTCGTATTTGACGTGGAAACTACTGGATTGTCGGCTGTTTATGACACGATCATCGAGTTAGCCGCGGTTAAAATGCATAAAGGAAATGTAATTGATACCTTTGAAGAATTTATCGATCCAGGTCATCCATTGTCAGAAACAACAATCAATCTGACCGGGATTACTGATGAAATGGTTCGAGGCTCAAAACCAGAAAAGGAAGTCATGGAATTATTTGAAAAATTCTGTGAAGGGACGATTCTGGTTGCCCATAACGCAACCTTCGATATTGGTTTTATCAATACGACTTATGTGCGACATGGGATGTCGGAAACACAAAATCCAGTCATCGATACGTTAGAATTGGCTCGTTTCCTTTATCCGGAGTATAAGCGTTTTGGCTTAGGTGTCTTAACGAAAAAATTCGGTATTAATTTGGAGCAACATCACCGCGCTGTTTATGATGCGGAGGCTACTGGACATTTAGGCTGGATTTTTGTCAAGGAAGCGATTGAAAAGCATGGAATGAATTATCATGACCAGTTAAACGATCATGTCGGTGAAGGCGATTCATATAAACGGGCGCGTCCATTCCATGTGACAATCTTAGCCAAGAACCAAGCTGGTCTAAAAGATTTATTCAAATTGATATCAATGTCTAACATTGATTATTTTGAAAGAGTACCACGGATTCCTCGCTCCCAACTAAATAAGTTACGAGAAAATCTATTAGTGGGATCGGCTTGTTCTCAAGGCGAGATCTTCGAAGCGATGATGCAAAAGGGTGTCGAAGAAGCAAAAAATCGAGCTGCTTTTTATGATTACATCGAAGTGATGCCTAAGGCGGTCTATGCCCCGTTAATCGAACAAGAATTAGTGAAGAACGAATCAGACTTGGAAGATATTTTACGCAATCTGATCCAGATTGGGAAAGATTTGAATAAAATGGTCGTTGCTACAGGGAATGTTCATTACTTGAACAAAGAAGACGCTATCTATCGGAAGATTCTAATTAGTTCTATGGGCGGTGCGAACCCGTTGAACCGTCACAGTTTGCCGGATGTTCATTTCCGTACGACAGATGAGATGCTGCAAGCGTTCAGTTTCTTAGGACCTGAGCTTGCTAAAGAGATCGTTGTTGACGGACCGAACGCCGTTGTTGATAGTTGTGAAGAGATTATTCCAGTCAAAGACGATTTATACACTCCGAAAATTCCGGGTTCAGAAGAAGAAATCAAAGATCTTAGTTATAATCGCGCGCGTGAATTGTATGGTGATCCATTACCGGATATTATCGAAAAACGCTTAGAAAAGGAATTGAATTCGATCATCGGGAATGGGTTTTCTGTAATTTATTTGATCTCACAAAAGCTCGTGCATAAGAGTAACGAAGACGGGTATCTCGTGGGTTCTCGTGGGTCTGTAGGCTCAAGTTTTGTGGCTACGATGACCGGGATTACCGAAGTAAATCCATTACCGCCGCATTACTATTGTCCTGAATGTCAATACTCGGAATTCTTCGAGGATGGGTCATATGGTTCAGGTTTTGATATGCCGGAAAAGGCTTGTCCTAAATGTGGCGCTCGTCTGAATAAAGACGGTCATGATATCCCATTTGAAACGTTCTTAGGCTTCCACGGAGATAAGGTTCCCGATATTGACTTGAACTTCTCAGGAGATTATCAAGCCGAAGCCCACAACTATACCAAAGTTTTATTCGGTGAAGAGTATGTTTATCGGGCAGGAACGATCGGTACAGTAGCGGATAAGACAGCGTATGGATTTGTTAAAGGGTACGAGCGTGATCACAATCTACACTTCCGTAATGCGGAAGTTGATCGCTTAGCGAAAGGCGCGACAGGGGTTAAACGAACAACTGGACAGCATCCAGGGGGGATCATTGTTATTCCTGATTATATGGATGTTTATGATTTCACGCCGATCCAATATCCGGCAGATGACCAAAATTCTGAATGGAAAACAACCCATTTTGATTTCCACTCGATCCATGATAACGTGTTGAAACTCGATATCCTTGGACATGATGATCCGACTGTAATCCGGATGCTGCAAGAATTATCGGGTATCGATCCTAAAACAATCCCAACTGATGATCCAGAAGTGATGAAAATTTTTGCTGGTCCGCAAGTTTTAGGAGTGGAACCTGATCAAATTTATTCCAAGACTGGAACCTTGGGAATCCCTGAGTTTGGGACACGATTCGTTCGCGGGATGTTGGAGGAGACGAGTCCAACGACTTTTGCTGAGTTACTGCAAATTTCCGGATTATCTCACGGTACTGATGTATGGTTGGGCAATGCTGAGGAATTAATCAGTCGCGGCGAAGCTAATCTGGCCGAAGTAATCGGTTGTCGGGATGACATCATGGTTTATTTGATCCATGCTGGACTTGATAGTGGGATGGCCTTCAAGATCATGGAGACCGTACGTAAAGGACAATGGAATAAAATCGATGATGAACTACGTGAAACCTATTTGACCGCCATGAAGGAAAACAATGTGCCTGACTGGTATATTGATTCATGTTCGAAGATCAAGTACATGTTCCCGAAAGCCCATGCGGCGGCCTATGTATTGATGGCGTTGCGGGTAGCTTATTTCAAAGTATATTTCCCGATTCTTTATTACTGTGCCTACTTCTCTGTCCGTGCTGACGATTTTGATTTAGTTGCGATGGCGAAAGGTAAAGATGCGGTGAAAGCGGCTATGAAAGCTATCACGGATAAAGGAATGGACGCGTCAACGAAAGAAAAGAATCAATTGACTGTTTTAGAGTTGTGTAATGAAATGTTGGAACGGGATTTTCATTTCGGTATGATTGACCTATATAAATCAGATGCGCAGGATTTCGTGATTGATGGCGATACATTGATTGCACCATTCCGTGCTGTACCTGGGCTTGGTCTAAACGTGGCAAAACAAATCGTTGAAGCACGCAAAGACGGCATCTTCTTATCGAAAGAGGATTTGGCTTCTCGCGGGAAAGTTTCTAAGACATTGATCGAGTACATGGATACTCATGGTGTTTTGAAGGATTTACCTGATGAAAACCAGCTTTCACTCTTCGATATGTAAAGAAAAAGATAAATTCAGCTTTAAAATGAAAGAAAATTCCATCATGAAAATGACACGGTTGAATTTTCAATAGAATTGTGCTAATATAACAATGTAATCATAGACTGATGGTGAGTGAGCGGATTTTTCGCTCACTCTTTTTAATGGAATTAAGGAGGCTGACAGTTTGAGTAGTGTTGTCGAAACAGTGACTGACTTAGTAACACCGATCTTAGATGAACAAAATTTTGAGTTAGTCGAGGTTGAGTTTGTCAAAGAAGGAAAAAGTTGGTTTTTAAGAGTATTTATTGATAAAGAGGGCGGTATCGACATTGAAGAGTGTGCCTTCGTTAGCGAAAAGCTTAGTGATAAGCTGGATTCGATCGACCCAGATCCGATCCCGCAAGCGTATTTCCTTGAGGTTTCTTCACCGGGAGCCGAACGTCCATTGAAAAAAGAAGAAGATTACCAAAAAGCAATGGGACAATATATCAACATCTCGCTTTATCAAAATATTGATGGCGAAAAACAATACCAAGGCTTCTTGAAAGAATTGACTGAGGATGAATTGACTCTGACAGTCAAAATCAAAACGCGGACAAAAGACATGGTCTTTGAACGCAAAAATATCGCCAAGGCGC
Source organism: Enterococcus sp. GPZ-007 (assembly GCF_059374735.1). Lineage (NCBI taxonomy): Bacteria > Bacillati > Bacillota > Bacilli > Lactobacillales > Enterococcaceae > Enterococcus > Enterococcus sp. GPZ-007. The sequence goes on from NZ_JCAFYN010000002.1 coordinate 146,774, forward strand.
GTTTTGCAATCGAATTTTAATTAATGGAAATCAAACCTATTTTTCTTTGAAAAATAGATTCGTTAATATGAACTAGGAGGAAAGTTGAAATGAGTAAAGAAATGCTGAATGCGTTGGATACTCTCGAAGCAGAAAAAGGTGTTTCAAAAGAAATCGTGATCGATGCGTTGGAGGCGGCTTTAGTCTCAGCTTATAAACGTCATTACGGACAATCACAAAATGTTGAAGTGGAATTCAACGAGAAAAAAGGTGACATCCATGTTTACGCCGTAAAAGAAGTAACGGAAGAAGTAATGGATTCACAATTAGAAGTTTCATTGAAGGATGCCATGGATATCAATCCAGCCTATGAAATCGGCGACACGATCCGTTTTGAAGTTACACCAAAAGATTTCGGCCGAATTGCAGCACAAACAGCGAAGCAAGTAATCTTGCAACGTGTGCGTGAAGCAGAACGCAGCATCATCTACAACGAATACAGTGCTTACGAAAAGGACATCATGCAAGGTATTGTAGAACGCCAAGATAATCGTTATATCTATGTCAACTTAGGTAAGATCGAAGCGGTTCTTTCAAAACAAGACCAAATGCCAAATGAGCATTACAAACCACATGACCGGATCAAGGTATATGTTTCTCGTGTAGAAAACACATCCAAAGGACCGCAAGTTTTTGTAAGTCGCAGCCATCCAGATTTATTGCGCCGCTTATTTGAACAAGAAATTCCGGAAGTCTATGATGGAATTGTTGAAATCGTCAGCATCGCTCGCGAAGCTGGGGATCGTGCGAAAGTTGCCGTTCGTTCAACTGACCCGAACATTGATCCAGTCGGAACATGTGTGGGACCAAAAGGACAACGTGTTCAAGCAATCGTAAATGAATTAAAAGGCGAAAATATGGATATCGTTGAGTGGGATGAAGATCCAGCAGTATTTATCGCGAACTCTTTAAATCCAGCTCAAGTTGAAGATGTGATCTTCGACATTGATAATCCAAAGGTATGTACTGTAGTCGTTCCAGATTATCAATTATCATTAGCCATCGGAAAACGCGGACAAAATGCACGTTTGGCAGCTAAGTTAACCGCGCACAAGATCGATATCAAGTCTGAGTCTGATATGGAAGAGTTTTATGCCAATTATGATGAATCAGAAATTGAAGAGATTGCAACTGAAATTGAAGAAATCAATTCAGAAGTGGAAGCAGTTGAAACTGAAGTAGAGGACATCGAATCAGAAGCAGAAGTAACTATTGATGATATGATTGAAGATGAAGAAAATATCGCTTCCGATCAGACTGACCAATAGTTCATTAGGAGGACAGCAAATGAAAAAAAGAAAAGTTCCTTTGCGTAAATCGGTTGTTTCCGGTGAAATGCTCCCTAAAAAAGAATTGATTCGTATCGCTAAGTCAAAAGAAGGGGAAGTTTCAATTGACCCTTCCGGGAAGAAACCCGGACGCGGCGCTTATGTCGCGTTAGAGCCAGCTGAAGTAGAAGAAGCGTGGAAAAAGCGAATCTTGGACCGAACACTCGGCATTGATTTAAGTGATGAGTTTTATCAAGAACTACTTGATTATGTGAAACACCAAAAAGCCAGAAAAGAGCTCTTCGGCAATGAATAAACAGAAGGCCTTGAACATGTTAGGCCTTGCAATGCGTGCAGGCAAACTGATCACAGGGGAAGAAATGACGATTAATGAGATCCGTAAGAAAAACGTGAAGCTCGTGATTGTCACTACTGATGCGAGTGAAAACACTCAAAAAAAAGTATCAGATAAAAGCAAATACTATCAAACGACATGTTTTGTCGAATTTACTCAAGGAGAGATTTTAGGAGCGATTGGTAAACCGCGAAAAGTTATCGGGGTATTAGATCAAGGCTTCGCCAACAAAATTATGACGTTAATAACAGGTTAGGAAGGTGATTGCATGGGAAATAAGAGAGTATACGAATTTGCCAAAGAAGTGAATCAATCAAGTAAGGATATCGTGGAAAAGGCACAGACTTTAGGGATTGATGTGAAAAATCATATGGGTTCATTATCTGGAGATGATGAATCAAAATTGAAGCAGGCTTTTTCTAGCAAACCGCAACAAACTACTCAAGCAAAACCATCAGCTAACCAGCACGAAAAACCAAAATTCCATGGAAAGAGCTCTAGGAATAATCCTAATTTCCAGAATAGAAAAGGGAATAAAGACTTGACACAAAATAATAGACAGAACAACTCAACGAACGCAAACCGTTCAAATCAAGGACAACAACGTCCAGCACAAGGCAACACAAACAATGCACAACGTTTAAGCCAAGGCCAACGTCCAGCGCAAAGTAACACAAACAATGCACAGCGTCAAAACCAAGGTCAACGCCCAGCGCAAAGTAATACGAATAATGCGCAACGTCAAAACCAAGGTCAACGTCCGGCACAAGGCAGTGGAAACAATGCACAACGCCAAAACCAAGGCCAACGTCCAGCGCAAGGGAATACAAACAATGCGCAACGCCAAAACCAAGGCCAACGTCCAGCACAAGGCAGTGGAAACAATGCACAACGTCAAAACCAAGGCCAACGTCCGGCACAAGGCAGCGCAAACAACGCACAACGTCAAAACCAAGGTCAACGTCCGGCACAAGGCAGTGCAAACAACACACAACGTCAAAACCAAGGTCAACGTCCAGCACAAGGCAGTGCGAACCAAGGACCTCGAACAAATCAAAGCAGTTCTAGCCAAGGTCAACGTTCGAATCAAGGCGGATCAAACCAAGGTGGAGGACAAAACCGCAATAAAAATAATTATGGCAACCAAAACCGCAACAATAGTTTTGGCGGTAATCAAAATCGCAACAAAAACAGATTCAACAAAAAAGGCAAAAAAGGTAAACAGCAACAAAGCAATAAACCTGCTGTTCCACCACGTAAATTCCGTGAATTACCAGAAGTATTGGAATACACAGAAGGTATGAACGTAGCGGATATCGCGAAGAAAATTTATCGTGAACCAGCAGAGATCATTAAAAAATTATTCATGATGGGTGTAATGGTTAACCAAAACCAACCGTTGGATAAGGACACTATTGAATTACTGGCGACAGATTACGGTATTGAACCACAAGAGAAAGTTACCATTGATATTGCGGATATTGACCGTTTCTTCGATGCAGAAGATGTAAACGAAGAAAACTTAGTTTCTCGTCCACCAGTTGTTACCATCATGGGTCACGTTGACCATGGTAAAACAACGTTGTTAGATACATTGCGTCATTCTCGTGTAACAAGCGGTGAAGCAGGCGGAATCACACAGCATATCGGTGCTTACCAAATCGATATTGACGGCAAACCAATCACTTTCTTGGATACACCAGGACACGCGGCCTTCACTAGTATGCGTGCTCGTGGGGCAAGTATCACTGATATCACGATTTTAGTCGTGGCAGCAGATGATGGTGTGATGCCGCAAACGATCGAAGCGATCAACCACGCGAAAGCGGCGAAAGTTCCGATCATCGTTGCAGTAAACAAAATTGATAAACCAGGTGCCAACCCTCAACATGTCATGCAAGAATTGAGTGAATATGAATTAATTCCTGAAGCATGGGGCGGCGATACGATTTTTGTAGAAATTTCTGCGAAGTTCAATCAAAACATCGACGAACTATTAGAAATGATTCTTTTAGTCGCTGAAGTGGAAGACTTGAAGGCTGATCCAACGCTGCACGGAATCGGAACAGTTATCGAAGCCCGTCTTGATAAAGGTAAAGGACCAGTTGCGACATTACTAGTTCAACAAGGTACGATGAGAGTCGGTGACCCAATCGTAGTTGGGAATACGTACGGTCGTGTTCGTGTAATGACGAATGATATTGGTCGTCGCGACAAGACTGCTGGACCAGCGACACCAGTTGAAATCACTGGATTGAATGATGTGCCGCAGGCCGGCGATCGTTTCGCAATCTTTGATGATGAAAAAACAGCTCGGGCTGCTGGGGAAGAACGTGCCAAACGTGCGTTGCTTGAACACCGCAGTGCAAGTGCTCGTGTGACATTGGACAACTTGTTCGAATCCCTTAAAGAAGGTGAATTGAAAGAAGTTAATGTCATCATCAAAGCGGATGTACAAGGTTCTGCTGAAGCATTAGCCGCGTCATTGAATAAGATTGATGTTGAAGGCGTACGTGTGAAGATCGTCCATTCAGCTGTAGGTGCCATCAACGAAAGCGATGTGACTCTAGCCGCAGCAAGTAATGCGATCATCATCGGATTTAACGTTCGTCCGACACCACAAGCGAAACAACAAGCAGCTGCTGAGGAAGTAGATATTCGTTTACACCGGATCATTTACAAGGCCATCGAAGAAATCGAAACAGCGATGAAAGGTCTGCTTGATCCTGAGTACGAAGAAAAAATTACGGGTCAAATGACTGTTCGTGAAACATACAAAGTTTCTAAAGTCGGTACGATCGCCGGATGTTATGTCACTGAAGGTTCGATTCAACGTGACAGCGGTGTGCGGATTATCCGTGACGGCATCGTCATCCTTGAAGGCAAACTTGCCAGCTTGAAACGCTTCAAAGACGATGTGAAAGAAGTCAAAATGGGCTTTGAATGTGGTGCAATGATCGAAAACTTTAACGACATCAAAGTAGATGATGTCATCGAAGGATTCGTTATGGAAGAAATTAAACCAAAATAACTATCAGTTCCGCTGCGTATTCACAATATGCAGCGGGGTATTGATAATAAAATGAATGAAGATGAACAGGAGGCAATCGTTATGCCAAATTATCGCGATCGTCGTCTCGCTCAAGAGATTTTGAAAGAAGTCAACGACATCTTACGAAAAAAAGTTCGTGATCCGCGGGTCCAAGATGTGAATATCACAGATGTTCATGTCACTGGCGACCTGCAGCAAGCGACGATTTATTATAGTCTCTTATCTGATAAAGCTTCAGACAAAGAAAAGGCGCAGGAAGGATTGAATAAAGCAAGTGGTTTAGTTCGTCGTGAACTAGGACATGCTTTGTCGATCTACAAGACACCGGAATTGTTTTTTGAATTAGATGAATCAGTTGAATATGGTTCTAAGATTGATCAAATGATTCGTGACTTAAATAAAGAATAAATTCGTTAGAACCTGAAAAATTTTTCGGGTTCTTTTTTGCATTATTGAACAAATCCTGTTAAAGTGTATGCAGTTTGTAATTAATCCTTTTGCTGGATATTTTTCAAGGAGGCATAGTCTAAAATGACTACGGAATTTGAAGAACGGATGAAGGCTCTCCATAAAGAATTTGAAAATTTGAGCCCTGAAGAACGTAAAGCCGTGAAACAAAAAATTAAGAGAATCAATGTGTTAACTTCTCGTAAATTAGAGCGAATGAAGCATGACCTGCTGCGTATGGAAACAAAACGCGCTCAGCTTTCACTAGATGGCGAGTCAAAGGAACTATCAGAGCTAGAAGACCGCATCATTAGTAAGAAAAGAGAGTTTTTAAAATTATTATTCAAAGCAAAAGAGAATTGTGCCAAGAGGTGAGTGAATGGGCTTAATTGAGATCATTATCATTTTAGCCATTGCCATTACCTTATCGAATGTTTTAGCAAAAGTTTTTCCATCTTTTCCCATTTTTATGATCCAGATTATTATTGGGATCATTCTTGGTTTTACCGAAGTCGGTACTTCAATCCATTTTGAACCAGAAGTTTTTCTTGTAATGATCATTGCACCGTTATTATTTCGCGAAGGTGAGACAGCAGATATTCCCTCAATATTAAAGCATTTTGGGTTGATTTTGCTGCTGGCCTTTGGCGGTGTGATTTTTACCCTCTTTGGTTTGGGGTTTGTTTTGCATAGTATTCTGCCAGCGATTCCGATCGCTGCTTGTTTGGCTTTTGGGGCCTCTTTAGGACCAACAGATGCGGTGGCGGTCAGTTCGCTGGCGAAGCGTCTAAATATCCCTGAATCTGTCATGCACGTTTTAGAAGGAGAAGGCCTGATTAACGACGCAACAGGAGTTACCGCCTTTCAGTTTGCGGTAGCGGCCCTGTTAACTGGTCAATTTTCGGCGACTGATGCATCGATATCCTTGATTGAATCAAGTATCGTAGGTGTATTAGTTGGTTTAGTGGTTATTTGGTTTAAAAATGAAGTGATAAAAATCATTGAGCGAATCTCTGCTCAGGATGTTTCAGCATATTTGCTGATAGAATTGATTTTACCGTTTGCAGCCTATTTTATTGCTGAATTGTTCCATGCTTCTGGAATTATCGCGGCTGTTGTAACAGGAGTGCTGCAAGCAACTGGATTTCGTCGTGTGAATCTATTTGAGGCACAGTTGTCTAACGTGACTGAAAGCTCTTGGAGTACCATCAGCTTCATGCTGAATGCCTTGGTTTTCATTTTTCTAGGGATCGAGTTGTCGCAAGTTTTTTCTCCTGTTTGGAATAGTCGCAATTATTCAAATATTCATTTGTTAGGAATCGTATTGCTGCTTACAGTGCTATTGTTCGTTCTACGCTTTATGTTCGTAAGTGGTTTTTATTTTGTGACTCAAGGCTGGAAGAAAAGTCATGCGCAACTAAGAGATCGATTATTGCTGACGTTTGGTGGAGTAAAAGGAACGGTCAGCATCGCCACGATTTTTATTTTACCTACAACAATCAACGGAATGGAATTTCCAGAACGCTCCTTACTACTTTTTATTACGGCTTCTGTGACCTTCTTGACCTTGATTATTGGTATGATCCTACTGCCGCTTCTATCGGAAGGTGAAGTTGTCCCACCAACGGATCCGAAATTGATGTTGATCTTGAGAGAGGTCATCAGTGAACTTTATGATGACTTAGATAATAAGAAGTTGAGTGAGAAGGAACGCTTTGCATTGCTTGCGGTGATTGCGAATTATCAAGGACGTATCCAAATGGTCTTTAATAATTCGATGCCGGAGAGCGCACAGCAGGAATTTCAAGAAATCCAAGCTTTGATCATTTCCGTTGAACGTGATGGACTAGATGAAAGCTTCAGAAGACATCAAATTGACTCAGGCGCCTATCGTTTATATTCGCGCTTCATTTCCAATGTGTCTGAATCTGTGACCAAGCAGATGCTGTCATTATTAAGTTTCTGGCTGATTTTTGTCCGCCGGATCATCCGTGTCATTATACATCCGAAAATGTTTTGGGAGCGTCGGCAAAAGCGCAAGGAAACGGTTGATAATGAAGATATTTCCTCACTCAGAAAAATATTTATTCGCAATAGCGAGGCGATACTGGACAGTTTGGAAAATCTGCGGGATGTTTACGATGAAGACTTAATTGATTTCTTTGTGGATGAACGAAAGAATTTGATGAATCAAGTCAGTGGTCATGGATTATTTGGAACCTATTTGATTCAGCAAGACCCGCTTTATGCAAAAGAGTTGATTCGCGGATTTTACTTGGAAAGAAAAATTATTGATAAGTACGAAGTAAGTGAGGATATTTCCAGTTTTGCTGCCAATAATTATCGTCATCAGGTGAATCAGTTGGAATCTTACGCAATACAGCAACCATCAGATCCAAGTATTTCATTTGTGATCAATCGGCAGCGGCAAAAGAAAAAGGCAAAAGAAAAGAATTATTAAAGAGGATCGTCATAGAAATATGACGGTTCTTTTTTGCATTTGAAGGAAGACAAACATTTTTTATCAGACTACAATCTAACCATTAAAGGATGTGTGAGCGACTTCTGCCTAAATTATCAAAAAGTTTAAACCAAGGTGTCAAGGCGAAAAAATAAGCGCCATATAGGCTATAAAACAACAATTTGGACTCTTGCTACGTGTTTATCTGATAGCTTTTGCAGGATTTTAAAATACCAGTTTGAGATACTGTCTGGTGGAGTAGTTTATTGAAAGTAAAAAATTAATAAACCAAATTTCTTTTTTCTAGAATAAGTCTCATTCTTGCAGCATTTATGGACTTGTTAAATAACGAAAAGGGCCTTTTGGTGGTTTGACAACTACTGATTTATAGGATTATAGTCGAGGCGTGATCACAGAGAAAAATGAAATAAGACAAAAAAGAATGTTTTTCAACTCGTACACTTTCGTTGAATGATACACGACATTCGAATCAAACAAGGAGGTACAACTATGGAAAAGCCACTATTTACACCAACTCAGTTCTTTTCGCTTAAACGCAAAACGATTGAAAAGCGAATGGATCGCTACTTTAACGACACCCATGACGCAAAACAAACGATCCAAATTCTGGTAGCGCTTCAGGTACGAGATGAACTGGCAGAAGAAGATTTTTCTTTCTGCATGATGGAACTAGTCCGGAGAATCCTGATGAAAAGCAAGACTTCGCGTACGCTGCGCCGCTATTATATTTATTTCAAGAATTATTTTTCTTCGAAGGAATGGAAAGTTGTCAGCCTGCGTTTATTTGCGGCCAAATCATTTATCAAAGAAAAAATCGAAAAAGTCATCAGCCAGTTTATTACAGAACCGTTGCAAGGTTTGGTGGGTTCGTGAACAGAACCAAAAAATTTAATGGATAAGGAGGGGAGATCATGGCAGATTTAGTCGCAAAATTTGAGAATAGTTTAGGCAGAAAACATAAGCTGCGGGTCAAAAAAGCCAATACCGATATTGAACCGGAAAAAATCAGAGCCTCACTGGAGAAACTAACAACGGTCGATCTTTTTCGAAATAAGAAGGACGCCCGATTATTTGATAAAGTCATCACCGCCAGCTTTTTCGAAGACTTCGACCGGATAATCTTTGATAATAGCAGTGATGAAGTGATTGAAGTGACCGTGGGAGAAGCTGCGCCTGTGAACACGCAGGTAATGGACGAGCACGTAGTTGTTAGTGAACAGCCAAAACCATCGTTTGAAGAGTTCAAGTTAACAGTCATTGAAGAGAAAATGGTCGAACCGACTGTATTGAAACAAGTGCTGGAGCTACCATTGGGTCTCAAGCTGAATCATTTATTCCAGGAACAGAAACGCGCATTAATCGTCTCTAAAGTGCCGGAGGGCGGCAAGCCGATTGAAGCGAATATCCACAATGAGGAGAATCCTGTCCGTATCGAGCTGCTGGTGGAGCTCAAAGAGGAAATAGAGGAGAAAGCCAACGCCTCACCGCCACAGGGGCAGCGAGAAAAACAGAGCCTCTGGGATCGTTTGAAAAAGCGAAGGTGGCTAGAATAAATCTATAAATACCCGAGATCCAGACCAGCCAATTACCGCGGATTGGCTGCAAGGACTACAGTGTATTAAAGCTGCCCTTTTGGTTGACTCAACAGACTCAACAGAGCGATCTAGGCGATAAGAACCGTTAATTCTTGTGAAGAACATCGAAGTGAATCCTCCAAAAAGAAATCAGAGGAGTGCGCGCTAATCTGGTTCCTGAGTAGAGGATCACGTCGATTTTGACTCACGAAGAATTTGCGGCAGGGCTATTGCATGAGCTTGTTCGCTTTGAGGATGGTCTCTATTATGAAGCTGTTCCTTTGTTAAAAAATTATGGAGACTGTTAGGCTTATTTGTGATGGGTTCCATTTGATCCAAAAGAAGGAAAGAACGCTTAATACCAGTTCGCAGGTATGCTGAAAGGCATATCTTTTTTGCCGTGGATTCGACTTTGTAAAATATCAGAACGAAAGAATAATGAGTCAGAGTTGGCTTGCCAATTCTCTGAAAAGCTATGCTATAATGGGAGCGTTGATTATATAAAATGAAATGAGGAAACAGCGATGGACGGTATCTTGCCGTTATGGAAGGAACGCGGCATGACAAGTCATGACTGTGTCTTTAAATTACGAAAGATTCTACAAACAAAAAAGATTGGACATGGAGGGACCCTGGATCCTGATGTCGATGGTGTACTGCCTATTTGCATTGGTAAAGGGACTAAAGTGATTGAATATTTACAGGATAGTGGAAAAATTTATGAAGGTGAAATCACTTTGGGCTTTTCTACGACAACGGAGGATCGCAGCGGTGAAGTTGTTGAGACTAAAACAGTCGAAACTCCTTTATCAATAGAAGAGATTGATCAGATGATGGCTACATTTATCGGAAAGATCACACAAGTACCACCGATGTATTCAGCGGTCAAAGTGAATGGCAGACGGCTCTATGAATATGCACGTGCAGGAGAAACGGTCGAGCGACCAAAGCGTGAAGCTGTGATCGAAAGCTTCCAACGAACAACAGATCCAAAATATAATGAAGAAACGAAAACACAAAGCTGGCGTTTTCAAGTTACCTGCGGCAAAGGGACCTATGTTCGGACGCTGGCAGTAGATCTTGGCGCCAAGCTGGGCTATCCTGCTCATATGTCAGACTTAACTCGTTTAGCTAGTGGTGGATTTTCCGTAGGTCAAGCAGTCACTTTGGTACAAGTCAGTGAGCTGATGGAAAAAGGGCAGATCGACCAAGCACTTCAGCCAATCGAGGAAGCGATGAAGGATTTTCCGAGAATTGATCTGACAGAAGCCCATTGGCAGAAAGTAAAAAATGGACAAGTGTTGCCTATGGCGACTTTTGGTCTGAAAAAAATGCCGGGGGATTTGATTGCATTTTTCTATCAGAACCAATTAGTCAGCCTCTACAGTCAGCATCCAGAAAAAGAATGGCTATTAAAGCCTAGCAAAGTGATTAGAAATGAGATTAGTCCGGCTCTTCAAAAATAGTATAGCGGTGAAAAAAAACATTCGATTAATATGAATTAGGTGTCAGTCCAACTTTTCACAGTACGTCTTGCCAGAAAACGAATCCCTAGCTAAGATAAACCGAAGTTAAAAGATCTAGTTGGATGATATACGGCATGAAGATCAGCTTTATTTTTCTGTAAGAAAAATAATTACATTAATATGAATTAGGAGCTATAGCAAATGGAAATTGTTAAATTACGTCATCCTTATAAACCAGAAGAAATTCCAGCAGGAGACTGTGTACTAGTCTTAGGCTTCTTCGATGGTGTTCATCGAGGCCATCAAGAGGTGATCAATACTGGGAAGAAAATTGCGCAAGAAAAGAATTTAAAATTGGCAGTAATGACCTTCAATCAACATCCGGCGATCGTCTTTCAGCAAGTGCAGAGCAAGCCAATCCAATATCTTTCAACCTTGAAACAAAAAGAAGAACGCATGGCAGAGCTAGGCGTAGACCTTTTATATGAAGTTGCGTTCACTTCATCGTTTGCGGCGTTAGAGCCGCAAGCATTTGTTGATCAGTATATTGTTGGACTGCATGCAAAGGTGGCAGTCTCAGGCTTTGATTACAACTTTGGCAAAGACCAGACAGCGGATGCCGAGAATTTGCCTAAATATGCGAAGGATCGTTTCGAAGTGGTGATCGTCGCGAAAAAAACGGAAGGCCATGAGACGGAAAAAATCAGCTCGTCACGGATTCGTCGTTTGTTATCTGAGGGACGACTAGATGAAGCCAACCATCTGTTAGGCTATGTCTACGAGATCAGTGGTACGGTGATTCATGGCGAAGCACGGGGAAGAACTCTAGGCTATCCAACAGCGAATATCCAAGTACCTGATGACATGAAGTTGCCTAAAGAGGGTGTCTACGTCAACAAAATCAAAGTTGGCGATCAATGGTATCCGGCGATGGGCTCAATTGGACACAATGATACCTTCGGAACGAATCGCATCTTAACAGTTGAGATCAATATCTTGGATTTTAATCAAGAAATCTATGGTGAAAAAGTAAAAGTACGCTGGTACCATATGCTGCGGGGACAAGTGGCATTTGAATCCGCTGATGGATTGATCCGACAGCTTGAAGCAGATGAGCAAGCAACGAGAGATTATTTTAAAAAGTAAAATTATATATAAGCCGAGTGAATGTATTTTATTGAGTTTGATAGAATATGTCCATTCGGTTTTTTATTTTTCTTTGGCTACTTTTTTGATTATAGGGATATCTCATATGCTATCATTAAAATAAAAAGGAGTTCTTCATGGATAAAACTTGGTACATTCGACCTTATCAAAAAGGTGATACAGAGGAATTGTTCGCGATGATGGAAAAAGAAGCCGATTGGGATGAATACTGTAACGAGAAGAATAAAGAAAACTATTTACGTGCGATTCAAACATCGATCACCTACTTGCTTTTTGAAGAAGAAAAAATCTGTGGGTATGCTCGCTGCCGCGAAGATGACGGCTTTGGCGTATATGTTTATGATCTATTAATAGATCATAAGTGTCGCGGGAAAAATTATGGGCGCTATTTGATGGAGCAAGCCTGTAAAGATTTTCCTGAGCAAACGGTTTATGTAATGAGTGATGTTGATCCTTATTATGAAAAACAAGGGTATCAAAAAGAGGGAACGATCTTTATTGTGAAGCCGCAATAAAAGTTTCAGAAAGTCGTTGACTCTCCCTTAACAGGAGACAGTATTCTGTTGATGAAAGGGGAGGATCATGTGAGTACAGCTATCGTAGCAGATCAACTAACAAAAGAAATCGGCGGAAAGAAAATCGTCAACCAACTCTCCTTCACCATTAACAAAGGTGAAGTTTTTGGTCTATTGGGGCCAAATGGAGCGGGGAAAACAACCACTATCGAAACACTTTTGGGCATCAAACGACCAGATCAGGGTTCGACCAGAATTTTAGGATTAGATCCACGAAAACGGCGCCGGGAAGTTTTTGAGAAAGTTGGGGTTCAGCTTCAATCTTCCAGTTATCAGAATAATATTCGGGTAGGTGAATTGTGTCGAGAGCTTTCGAGTTTGTATCAGCAACCGCGAGATTATCAAGAGTTATTGAAATTATTCAAATTAGGAAAGTTTGAAACTCAATTTGTTGAGAAGTTGTCTGGCGGTGAAAGACAAAAATTGTCGATCGTCTTAGCTTTGATACCTGATCCGGAGATTATCTTCTTAGATGAATTGACGACGGGATTGGATACTGAGGCTCGCCGGAATGTTTGGCAGACGTTGCTGAAACTTAAAGAAACAAATTTGACGATCTTTTTGACGACCCACTACATGGAAGAGGCCGAGATCTTGTGTGATCGGATCTTTCTGATTAAGCGCGGCAGCGTAGTTGTAGAAGGAACGATTCCTGAACTGTTGGCCGAGAGCTCTCAGGACAATTTGGAGGATGCTTATCTTTGGTTTGTGGGGGAGGATGACGATGAATAAAGTACTTAGTTTGGCAAAGGTTGAAGGAAAGCTGGCCCTTCGTTCAATTGATGGTGTTTTGTTTGGAATCGGGATGCCCTTAGGAGTCTTGCTGTTAACGACTATGATCGCTGGAAACAAGCAGGCGGGCAATGCTTCCTATACATTTTTAGACAGCAGCTTCAGCTCATTATTAGTCGTTGGTATCTGTGCAACTGCATTCATGGGCATCCCGTTAACGATATGTGATTATCGTGATAAGAAAATTTTGAAGCACTTCTTCGTGACACCTGCGTCTCCGGGACATTTGATTGCTACCCAGGTATTGATTGCAATGGCTACTGCTGTGATCTCAGCTAGTTTGGTCGCTTTGGTATCAGTCTTCTTTCTTGGCTACCGAATCCAGGGCAGTTGGATGTTATTGATAGCCAGCTATTTTTTGGTTATGATTGCGATGTATAGCTTGGGATTGTTGATCGCGAGTTTATGTAAAAATATGAAGATTGCGAATCTGGTCTGCAGTCTGGTTTATTTTCCGATGCTGTTTTTGTCCGGAGCCGTGATTCCGTTTGAACTTTTTCCAAGCGGCATGCAGAAAGTAGCGAGTGTTCTACCGCTGACGCAAGGAGTGCAGCTTTTAAAAAGTGTCAGCCTCAATCAACCAGTTGGGAATCCTCAATTTGTCTTGATTCTTTTGGTTGCGATCAGTATTATCGGATTTGGCTTAGCGGCGAAATTCTTCCGTTGGGAATAGAGAGGAAAAGAGGGGATTGCATGGAGCGTGAATGTGAAAAGGTCGAGGAGAAATTATATCGGATCGGCATGTTTTCAAAAATGAATCAGGTGACGATCAAAGCGTTGCGTTACTATGATGAAGTGGGGCTGTTGCGTCCCCGCTTCATTGATCCTGATAATGGGTATCGTTATTACAGTTCTAGTCAATTGGAACCACTGCATCGCTTGATGGCTCTTCGTCGGATCGGCTACAGCATCGAAGAGATCAAACGTGTTCAGGACGGAGAAAGTGAACAACGAATACTACAAAAAAAGAAGCAGCAATTAATGAAGGAAATATCTGAGCGGATGTCGATGCTCTCCCAGATCGAAGGATACCTGCAGCAAGAAGAAGAAAATTATCATATGGTGATCAAAAGATTACCTGAAGTTATTGTTGCATCCACACGGAAAGTCATTCCTGATTTTGAGTTTCTTTCTTCAATGATTCCAGAAATGGGGGCTATGATGGAGAAAGCCGGTTGCATTTGTACAATGCCCGAATATTGCTTTAATATTTATCACGATGGTGAATACAAAGAAGAGAACATTGATATTGAAATTTGTGAAGCAGTGACCGAAATGAAAGAAGACTTCGGTGACTTGAAATTCAAAAAGATTGATGAAATACCTACTGCAATCTGTACGATGCACAAGGGACCGTACACTTCAATACCGAATGCATTTGCTGCAGCGATTAAATTTGCTGAGGATAATGGATACGAGATCATCGATTATGTACGCGAAAATTATATCGATGGGATGTGGAATAAGGACAGTGAAGAAGAGTGGCTGACTGAGATTCAGATTCCAGTAAAGAAAATATAATCAATCAAAAGAAATCTTTGTAAAAGGGTTTCTTTTTTTGCGTAGCCTGCCGAATACATAGAAAAATAATCTCATTGAAGCTTATATAATTGTGATTTTTTGAAGAATAATGACAATAAGTAATTGTTTGGCTTAGTTTGTTATGCTACGCTAGGTTTAGTTTTAATGAAAGCGTTACAGCGAAAAAACAGAAAGAAGGAATGAAAAATGGCAAAGGATCGTTTTGTAAGGGTATATTCTCAAGGAAAATTGGATGCAATCATGATATTCGTTGATCGAGAGACGGGTGTGAACTACATGTTCAATAAAGTAGGCTATGCTGGCGGTTTAACGCCTTTACTAGATCAAGATGGCAAACCAATCATTACTCCAGTAGAAGAGTTAGATAAAAAATAGACAGCACTAGCGAACAAGCTTGCTCTTCATTCTTATGCTAAACTTTTATTATAAAGTAATCCAACAAATCATCATTTGCCAGCACGTCCAATCAAATTTTTTTGAAACGTTTCGTTGGATGAGGTCAGTGATATTACTTAATTAGGGGGAATGGATAAGATGCATGCTTGGGAAGCTATTCAAAAATCAGTGGACTATATCGAAGAGAATATCAAAGAGGAAATGACAATTGAAGAATTGGCGCAGGTTTCTTTTTTATCCATGTATTATTTTCAAAAATTGTTTAGCCGCTTAGTCGGAAAAACAGTGAATGAATACATCAAAGCTCGGAGAGTCGCGAATGCAAAGCCTGTACTGAAATCAACCGATCGCAGGATTGCCGATATTGCTGTTGAGTATGGCTTTAACAGTCATGAGACTTTCACAAAAGCGTTCAAAGAGCTTTATGGTGTGACACCTGAAGCTTATCGTAAAAACAAAATACTTTTGACGGACTTTTTGAAGCCGGATCTGTCCATTTATTATACGATGGTGGATGAAAGTGTTCCATTAATGGTGGATGATATGGTGCTTGAAGTGAATCAACGGAGACTTGATGAAGAGGAATATTACACAGGTGTTTCCAGCCAAGTTGATTCCCGTGAAATGAATAATGTTGGCGTGAATACGTTGATTGAACTGTGGGATGAATTTCATGAGAAGAAGGACGCTATTCCGAATTTATTTGAGGATGCGCTGGAAATTGATTATTTTACTTATGACACAACACCGGGAAAAGTTCTGTATTTTGTCGGTGGTCAATCTGATGACAGTAAGGTAGAAAACTTTCATCAATTTTGTATTAAGCCAGGTGAGTATTATGTTTGCTCTTTTGAGGCAGAGAACTTTGAATATTTAGTCGAAGATGCTTTATATAAAGCGAATAACTATTTCTTTGAAACCTGGCTTAAAAGGCATGGAATCGGGATGGAGGATATGGAGCCGTTCCTGATTCAAAAATATGTCAATGTGACAGACGAGCCAAAAATTGAAATCTGGATTAAGCCAACAAAAGAACTAGTCGGTTAAGTTAAAAAAAACTTCGGATTTTTTACGATCCGAAGTTTTTTATTGTCTTTTTTCTTTGCTGATTGATAATGAGCTTTCTTTTCGAAGAATGTAGCCCCAAAAAATACCCGTCAGCTGAGTAATCAGAAAAAGAGCGATCAATGGAATAGCAGCTTCGAAGGGTGAAGAGGAATGATACAAGCTGACTAAAGGACTTTTGAAAACAATCAACGAGCAGCTCAAAATAATATTGATGAGATTACCAAAAATCAATAAAGCAAGCTGCTTGGTCATTTTAGCGTAGAAACCAATAATTATCGTAAGCAGTAAAAATAAGAAAATACCTATGATCGAGTCAAATAGATAGTCAATGGCTAAGGATAGGTGAACATAAGGAATCAAATAGAATATGAAGGGTAATTGTACGAGTTTTATCTTGCGCAAGGTGAAATGCCTCCTTTAGATATTCTTCTATTGTTATTTTATGACTGTCAAATGGTCAATTCAACGAAAACAGAAAAAAAGAGTGGATAATGAAAGTTATTTTATACTGCTATCAACAAACCATTACCTTTTTGGAATCAAATTTTTTTATTGAGAAAATATTTTTGCGATTCTAAAAAGGAAATAGACATTATAGTTGAGAAAGTAAAAAAATGACTCGTCCTTGATATTTTAAAGAGGAAAGATTGCTTCTGCTTTTCGAATCGCTGCGCTGACGCAGAATATTTTTTCTTTACTATCTGAGAGATTGTGATAATATGATTAGAAATGGAGGGGTTATATGAATAAATTGCAAGATCGATTTAACAAAAATGTGTATGAAATCGCCGTCTCATTGATTCGTCAATTTGATGAAAAAGTCTCTGGAATTCCTAATATGCTGAAGCTGACATTAGGCGAGCCGGATTTTAATACCCCTGAGCACGTAAAAGAAGCAGGGCAGCAGGCGATCAAAGATAATTTCAGCCATTATACCGGCATGTCTGGCTTGATCGATGTTCGAGAAGCAGCGAGCCGTTTTTTATCTGAAAAATATACGGTCAATTATGAACCAACAACGGAAGTTTTGGTGACAGTGGGGGCCACGGAAGCATTATCGGCGAGCTTGCTATCCATTTTGGAGGCTGGCGACAAGGTGTTATTACCGGCACCAACTTATCCGGGATACGAACCATTAATCTTATTAGCCGGAGCGGAACCTGTTTATATTGACACTAGAGAAACGGGATTTGTTTTGACGCCGGAGCAAATTGATCAGGCGATGGCAGAGCACGGAGATAAAGTAAAAGCGGTCATCATTACATCACCATCTAATCCGACAGGGGTTGCCTACAATGAGGCAGAAGTTTCCGCATTAAGTGAGACATTGAAAAAATATCCTGTTTTTGTGATCAGTGATGAGATTTATAGTGAATTGAATTATGAGACGAAGCATGTCTCGTTTGGAAAATATTTACGTGAACAAACAATCGTTATCAACGGCTTGTCTAAATCCCATGCGATGACCGGCTGGCGGATCGGCTTCATTTTTGCACCAGCAGAACTGGTCGAACAGATCATCAAAGTTCACCAATATTTAGTAACAGCGGCTTCGACGATCTCGCAAAAAGCAGCAGTTCGGGCGTTGGTACAAGGGATTTCTGACGCGGAAGTGATGCGGGAGGAATACCGTGAACGTCGAGATTATGTTTATCAGGCGATGACAAAACTTGGCTTTGAGGTGGCTCGTCCGTCAGGAGCGTTTTACATTTTCGCTAGGATTCCAGCCGGGTATGAGCAAGACTCAATGGCCTTCTGTATTGATTTAGCCGAAATAAATCAATTAGCAATTATTCCAGGGATTGCCTTTGGACCAGAGGGTGAAGGCTATGTCCGAATCAGTTATGCGGCTTCGATGGAAAATCTAGTTGAAGCGATGAACCGTTTAGCAACTTATCTAGGCAAATAGAAGAAACGATCAAATCTTTTTCGATTTGATCGTTTCTTTTATTTGTTTAAGTAGTTGAATAAGCCGCTGATAGTTTTGTCATCCAAGTTGATTTCTTTACCATCGACACTGGCTTTTACGACATGATAATAATCTGGCAGATCGGGTACTTCTTTTAATTGTGCAGCGACAAAATCATTGGCACTGGCATAAGTTTTTTCTTTTTCTGAGTCGTTTAATTCATAAGTAATCACTAACATCTTGTTTCGCTTCTCTCATTTGGATTTTTCATTGCAACAGTATTGTACACCAGAACTAATAAAAAGTAAGAGATTTTGTCTTTACCAAACATTTACAGTTCTTTACCGATCGTTTACATCCCTTCAATCAGATATTTACGTTCCATTGGTAAAGTAACGGTGTACTAAAAATAAGAGATACGGTCGTTAATCACTACCGATTTTCTTATAAAAATCTATTGATTATCTAAACTGAGGAGTGTACATGATGAAGAAAATTATTTTGGCATTAGCATTTTCAGGGGTTCTTTTAGCCGGTTGCGGCAGCGGAAACGCAGCGAAGGATTCCGACTCAACAAAAGAGGAAATGACAAAAATTACAGCGGTTGGTTCAACAGCGCTGCAGCCGTTAGTGGATGCGGCACAGGAAAGCTATACGCAGGATCATCCGAATGTTCAAATCTCTGTTCAAGGGGGCGGCAGCGGCACCGGCTTGAGCCAAGTTGAGAGCGGTTCTGTTGAAATCGGAAACTCCGATGTTTTCGCTGAGGAAAAAGACGGAGTGGATGCAAGTAAGCTAGTCGATCATAAAGTAGCAGTCGTTGGGTTTGTGCCAGTCGTTAATAAAGATGTTGGTGTAAAAGATATCACTAAACAACAATTGATCGATATCTTTACTGGCAAAATCAAAAACTGGAATGAGCTTGGCGGAAAAGACGAAGCAATCCAAGTAGTTAACCGTGCTTCAGGCAGCGGAACGCGTGCGACTTTTGAAAAATGGGGATTAGACGGCAAAGAGCCGATCCAGTCACAAGAACAGGATTCATCGGGAACGGTGAAAAAAATCGTGGCACAAACTCCAGGAGCAATCAGCTACTTAGCACTATCTTATGTTGATGACAGTCTGCAAGCTTTGCAGCTAGATGGAGTAACAGCCAATGACAAAAATATTACCACCAACAAATGGCCAATCTGGTCTTATGAACACATGTATACAAATGGAAAACCAGATAAATCTTTGGCAGATTTCTTGGAGTATATGACAAGTGATGATATCCAAAATGGTCCTGTTAAAGAATTGGGCTATCTACCAATCACTTCTATGAAGGTAGAACGCTCTGCTGACGGAACAGTGAAATAAAAATAAAGAGAGCCGAACAGTGATTTACTTTCAAAGTAGAAAGTAATTCGCTGTTCGGCTTTTCTTCTGTTCAGTAATGTAGGAAAAAGATACATTTACACCTTATTTGTTAGGTAATTTAATGGTAAAGGTAGAACCTAATTGTGGGTGACTTTCGACTTCTACCGTTCCACCAAGAATTTCGCTGTATTCCTTAACGATTGCCAGCCCCAATCCTGTTCCGCCCGAGTGACGTGCGCGAGCTTTATCTACTCGATAGAATCGTTCAAAGATCCTTTTTTGGTCTTCTCTAGACATCCCGATGCCGTGATCGATGACCGTTATTTCTAATTGATCCGTCAAACGGTACTTCAATTCGATCTGACTTTCTTCAGGGGAATACTGGATCGCATTCTCCAAAAGATTTTTGATGATCGGCTGGAAGAAGGTTAACCGCGTTTGATAGAAGCAATTCTCAGCCCCATCGATCGTAACAGTGATTTGTTTATCCTTCAGTAAATGCTGATACAAATCAATCTGCTGCTGCAGGAAGTAATTCAGTTCAATCGTTTGCCGATCATCGGCAAGATCCTCGCTGTCTTTTGATAATTCGATAATATCTTGGATCAGACGCTGCAGGCGTTTGGCATCGTTTTGCATGATCGTTAAAAATTCTGCGGTCAATTCAGGATCGTCCTTCGCTCCATCTAATAGTGTTTCGGTGAAACCTAGTAAAGAGGTGACGGGTGTTTTTAACTCATGGGAAACATTGCCGACAAAATCTTTCTGGATTTTTTCTAAGCGACGAACATGGGTTAAATCATAGACGGTCCCCATGATTTGATCTCCCTTGAGCTCATTTTCAATATAACGTAAACGAATATCCAAATTCATCGAGCTGGGAAGCTTGGTCGCGATTTCCTGATGGACTTGATTCTTATCCACTAGGACCTGTTGGATTAACTGGATGAATTTATTGTCTTCAATCACTTGCCAATAATAATGCTGACTCGCGCCGCCGATTTGCAACAGTTCTTCCATCGCTGGATTGATCATTACAAAACGTCCTTCGGTATCAATGATGAAAACACCGATAGTTAACTCGTGAAAAAGCGTTGAAAATTGCTCTTCAGTGGAGGTGTACGCGGCATATGTTTCATTCAATTGTTCGCCGATTTGATTAACCGTCAGATAGAGCTCTTGCCATTGTGGTGAATTCTGCATAACATAATTGCTCTTTTCTGGTTCTTTCAGCATTCGCTGTAAGACAGGCAGTACCGTTTCAATTGGGCGATTCCGTTGATACGTCAAGTAGCAGATAATCAAATAGATAAATGCATAAAAAAGAAGTAAAACAATAAACATGGATCGCTGAAAATTCCGCGTTTTCGGTTGAAAAGCGGAAGTTCTTTTTGCCACCCGTAAAATACCGACCGTCTTGTCCCCAGATCTGATTGGCTGGGCTGTATACAGCAACTCAGTTTTTAGTGTGGTACTGTAACGAACCGAGGACCCAACATCGTTGCTGTTTAAAACGATTTTTACTTCCGGACGATTTTCTCGACTGCCAGAAAGATGAGGCTCAGAACTGTCAAAAATGATTCTCCCTTTGGCATCTAATAAGGTGATTCGATCATTGGCTTCCTTAGAAAAACGTTCGATCGCCTGCTTATTGTCTTCTGAATTCAGCTCTTCCAAATTAAGTCGGTGGATCATCAGCTCACCATTACTGGTCAAGAATTCTTCTTGTTGTTCCAATAGTTCCTTCGTATAAAAATGGTTGGCCAATTTCCAACTACCAAAGAAAAGCAGACAGATCAATAGAAGCGGAACAAGGTAATCTAGGTGTTTGCGCTTCATTGTTCCGGCACCTGAAACTTATAGCCGAAGCCCCGCACGGTTTGCAGATACTGTGGATGTTTAGGATCGACTTCGATTTTTTCCCGGAGATGAGACACATGGACATCCACGATCCGACTCTGTCCAGAAAAATCATATTGCCAGATCCGATCAAGCAGGGTGTCGCGATCAATCACTCGTTCTTTGCGTTTCATGAAATAAACCAGCAATTCAAATTCTTTCGGTGTCAGCTCAATTTTTTCCCCACGAACAGTCACTTGATAATTCGATAGGTCAGCCTTAATCTCACCGGCTGACAAATATTCATGTTCAACTGATTCCTGCCGTGGTTCTACGCGTCGGAAGATGGCCTTCATTCGAGCCAAGACTTCTCGAGGAGAAAACGGCTTGGTCAAATAGTCGTCGGCTCCAATCTCCAATCCCAATATCCGGTCAATCGCATCATCTTTGGCTGTCAGCATCAAAATTGGCGTGTCAACTTTTTCTTGCCGCAGCTTTTTGGCGATCTCCAGACCATCCATCGAGGGAAGCATCACGTCTAAAATAATAAAATCAAATTTCTCATTCAAGGCTAGCTCATAGCCTTCTTTTCCGTCTTCGGCGGTAGTGACGGCGTAGCCTTCTTTTTCTAAATTAAAGCTCAATAACTTTACGATCGAAATCTCATCGTCTACAACTAATACACGTTTCATAAGTGTCTCCTTTTTATTAAGAACATTGATGAAAGACTATTTCCATACCTGAATAAATGGTATAATGGGAAGGCAGTTTTGTCACCTATTTTCTATTAATTTGTTAGGAGAAATAACAATGTTAGGAATCAGTGCTTGTTTGGGCGGCATTGCTTGTCGTTATGATGGCGGATCAAATGAGATTACGGCGTTGAAGGAATTAGTTGAAACAGGCCAAGCGGTCATGATTTGTCCAGAAGTTTTAGGCGGACTGCCCACACCGCGGCATCCAGCTGAGATACAAGGCGGCAATGGCTTCGATGTGTGGCTCGATCAAGCCAAAGTTATGGATAATGCAGGTAATGATGTAACTGAAGCTTTTAAACAAGGGGCGATCAAAGCTTTGGAAGAAATGCAAAAGCAAGGAATCACTGGTCTTGTTTTAAAAGAAAGAAGTCCATCCTGCGGCAGCAGGTTGATCTATGACGGCAGCTTTTCCGGCACCCGCATCAAAGGAGTGGGCGTGGCAACAGCATACTTTATAAAGCAGGGATTACCGGTATACTCCGAAGAAAATTGGCAAGAAATGAGGATGACGTAATGGAGCTTGAAAAAACGAATCGCATGAACGCATTGTTTGAATTTTACGCGACGCTTTTAACTGAGAAGCAAATGAATTATATGGAGCTTTATTACGCCGATGATTTTTCTTTAGGCGAGATCGCTGAGGAATATCAGGTGAGTCGTCAGGCGGTTTATGATAATATCAAAAGAACAGAAAAAATCTTGGAGGATTACGAGCGCAAGCTGCATTTGTTCTCTGATTACATCGTAAGAGAAGAGCAATTAGACAAACTGGCGCTGTATGTGACTGAACATTATCCCAAGGATGAGTTTTTAGCCGAAGCAATCACCGGCTTGCAAGATTTAGATGAATAGAAAGGAAAGTAAGCAATGGCATTTGAAAGTTTAACGCAGCGTCTACAAGCTGCGATGGGGAAATTACGGAAAAAAGGAAAGGTCACCGAAGCTGATATCACAGAAATGATGCGTGAGATCCGTTTGGCTCTATTAGAAGCCGACGTAAACTTACAAGTCGTGAAGCAGTTTACTAAAGAAGTCCGCACCCGTGCTTTGGGCGTAGAAGTTTTAGAGAGCTTGACGCCTGCGCAACAAATCGTAAAAATCGTTGATGAAGAATTAACGAAGACTTTGGGATCAGAAGCGGTCGGGATTGAGAAATCACCAAAGATTCCAACAGTTATCATGATGGCTGGTTTGCAAGGGGCTGGTAAAACAACCTTTGCTGGAAAACTAGCAAATCAATTAATTAAAAACGAAAAAGCGCGTCCATTAATGATCGCAGGAGACGTATACCGTCCAGCGGCCATCGACCAATTAAAGGTATTAGGACAACAATTAAGTGTTCCTGTTTTTGATATGGGGACCGATGTCAGCCCGGTTGAGATCGTGCGTAAAGGGATGGAACAAGCCCGCGAAAATAAAAACGATTATGTCTTGATTGATACGGCCGGTCGTCTGCATATTGACGAAGCCTTAATGGATGAATTGAAGCAAATCAAGGAAATCGCGCAACCAAACGAAATTCTGCTAGTTGTTGATGCCATGACTGGTCAAGATGCAGTTAATGTGGCTCAAAGCTTTAATGAACAGCTAGGAATCACTGGGGTCGTTATCACTAAATTAGATGGTGACACACGTGGTGGTGCGGCGCTATCAATCCGGGCGGTAACAGGTGCGCCAATCAAGTTCATCGGTTCTGGTGAAAAATTAACTGACTTGGAAGTCTTCCATCCAGATCGGATGTCTAGCCGAATCTTAGGTATGGGGGATATGCTGACCCTGATCGAAAAAGCCCAGCAAGATTACGACGAACAAAAAGCTGAAGAACTTGCTCGCAAGATGAAGGAAAACAGCTTTGACTTTAATGACTTTATCGAACAATTGGATCAAGTAATGGGCATGGGACCAATCGAGGATCTGTTGAAGATGATTCCTGGAATGAGCCAAATGCCGGGTATCGAAAATGTGAAAGTTGATCCTAAAGACGTTGAACGGAAAAAAGCGATGGTCTACTCTATGACTCCAGCTGAGCGGGAAGATCCAGATTTGTTAAATCCTAGCCGCCGTCGTCGGATCGCTGCCGGTTCAGGAAACTCAGTTGTCGAAGTCAACCGCATGATCAAACAGTTCAAGGAATCCCGGAAAATGATGCAGCAAATGAGCAAAGGCAGCATGCCTGCCGGAATGGATCAAATGTTCGGCAATGGGATCAAAGGCAAAATGGGTAAGATGGCTATGAACCGCATGGTCAAAAAAAATAAGAAGAAAAAAAAGAAACGCAAATAAACTAGAAAAAACAGCGTCTGTCTCGTTTTTGAGACAGACGCTATTTTTTATAGAAAGAAACGCCAATGATAAAGGAAGAACACACCAAGAAGACTCAAAATTAGATAAATTTGCGGTTCTCGCTTGGAGAAGGCATTAATCTGTTGAAGTGTTTTTCTGAATAATTTCTGGTAGAGCAACCAGATCAGAAAACCAATCAGTGCCCCAACCGTATTCATCAGCAAATCATCGATATCCGTTGCCCGCCGATTAAATAGCTGAAGCAGCTCGATCATCAATGAGAACTGAAAGCCTAACAAAACAGTAGAAGATAATTTACGACACTGTTTCCAGATCAACGGTAATAAAAATCCCAACGGCGCAAACATGATAATATTCAAAACATTTAACAGTCCGACACCTGACTGAAAAGGAATAAGATTGATTTCACCGGGACGAATCAGTTCCGGGTAACTGAAAATATCCTCTAATGTACCAACACCAGTCACATCAATTACTAAATAAAGATAGAACAAGAAGATGTAGCGCCAAAGCATGGATGAAATGAAAATTTGCTCCTGCTTCTTCCTTAGTGAAAAGTACTGATAAATCAGGCAAGGCAAAAAGATACACCCGATTCGATAAAGAGGAAATAGAATATCCAAAGCAGTCATGGAATCACCCCGTTCGATGGTTTAGCTTGTCAAATGTCTTTGCTGCCTTTCTTGTTATTCCACTGAAGAATACAACAATGGCGCAGATACAGCCAACGGTCAAAGTGACCGAGACATTTACTAGGATAGGACCGATGATTGACTCATTTACATGTTCAAAGATTTTTCTAATTAAAAAGTTAGACCAAGGATCAAAAACATTCAGGTTAAGAATGAATGAAGTGAAAAGTGTCATTAACCACCAAATCGACCAACGTGATTCCTTGTGAAGAAGATAGGCGTTGTCATTTTCTAATGATAGACTCTGATATTTTTTATAGGCCCAGAACATAAGAAATAGACCGAATAAGACCAGAATTACATTCGCCCATATGCTCCCACCCATTTTGCCGACAAAATCAACAAATAAAGTTCTTGAAAATGGTTTGTTGATAGTGCCTCTTGCTAATTTGATATTATCCACTAGGGAGTAAATGGAGTTTGGCAGCCAACTTCTCAAAAGCAAAAAAACAGCCAAGGTCAATGAACCAAAGAAAATGTTTCCCACCATTGATCCGATAAAAGCACTGGAACAAAATAAAAAGAATAACAAAGAAAAATTACTGATTACTGAGGTAAACAACTGCCCCAAAGTAGCGTTCATATAAGGCGCTGGAATCAAACTATGAATCAATAAAGCATATAATGATTGTCCAACTAAGATAGATAAAAGAACAGGTATGGCAAGGTAGATAATTTTTTTCTTAAATAACTCTTTCCGTGACGCTCCTAAAGAAAAAAGGAATTGGTTGAAGCCCGTTTTTTGATCAATAAAGAAAAGTAGAAAGCCGATTAGTGGAACGAGCAGTAACAATGCACTGTTAAAATATGTCGTAAAGTGTGACTGATAAGAGGTACCTGAAGAATAGTCTGACGCTCTTAATGATTTAGAGTAAGGCAAATAGGACGTATAAAACAACAATTGAGAATTTCGGTACTCTTGATAAGAGGCATAAGGGACGTTTTCCTCTTTTTCCTCATCCCAGTAGGTTATTTCATTACGATTCTCTTCAAAACTGGCTTTCACATTCGGATCATTATAAAGTTCTTTCCATTGATTATTTTGGTTCAGCGCATTAAAAACTCCTATACCAATCACCAGCAAACAAGTGGCAATCAACACCTTCTTATAGCGTTCTGCAAAAATTGATCGAATCATTTTAGACTCCCCTTTCTATGTGGTTTTAGATTAGCTTCGAAAAGATCTTCCAAGGATAGGGGCAATTCTTCGTACACCAATGGCTCGAATTCTTTGATGTCTTGCTCGAGTTCTTCCGAGAAATTTTCGAAGACGACAGTAACCACACGCCCTTGAAAGTCGAGCATCTTAGAATTTTTCTTCACAACCGCTGGCACTTTTTTCGTTTTGAAAACTAATTGCAGCTTTTTAGCTGTTTCCCGCATTTCTTCTAAACGGTAATCTTTGATGATCGTTTGTTCTTTTAATAGTAGGACACGATCAACTAAGTTTTCTAATTCTGTTAAGTTATGTGAGGCAATCAACGCGGTTCTTGAATGCTCGCTCAAATGTTCCATCAATAGCCCGATCATTTCTTTTTTTATAATGATATCTAAACCATCAAAGGGTTCATCCAGCAATAGATATTGCGCATTGGAGCATACAGCTAAAATAATTTGAAACAAACCCTGCTGACCTTTTGAAAGCTGTCGATAATTGCTCTTTAATGAAAATTCATGTTTGCTTATTAAATCTGTAAATAATGGCTGATCGAATTTTGGATAAGCGAATTGATAGAATACAGCGATCTTTTTAAGTGAATAGGTTCGTAAGAAATTTTCCTTTTCATCGATAAAGAAGATGTCCTGCTTGACTGACGGGTGTTCATAAACCGATTTTTGATCGATCATGATATCGCCAGCATCAGGTAGATAATGATTTGCTAATATGCGAAAAAGCGTTGTCTTACCTGAGCCATTACGGCCGACTAAGCCAACGATTTCATTTTCTGATAACTCAAAGTCGATATTTTTAAGGATCATATGCTGATCGATTGTTTTGTTCAAATTTTTGACAATCATGTTGACTGACCTCCCAAACTCTTTTCTGCTTCTTGTATCCAAGTTACTAATTCTTCTTGAGTAATCTGTAAATGACGCGCTTCGATAACCAGCTCGTTCAGATTGTTTTTCAATTCTTGGACACGGATTTCATCTCTAGGTGTTTCCTCTATCGCTCGCACAAAGGTGCCTTTACCTTTGACGGTGACTAAGACTTTCTCTGATTCAAGAACTTTATACGCTTTACTGATGGTATTCGGATTCATTAACAGCTGTTTAGCCATCTCTCTGACGGAAGGAATCTTATCTCCCGGTTGCAAGATTCCATGCAAAATATCTTCTTTGATTCCTAATACAAGCTGTTCATAGTAGGCACGGCTGCTATTTTTATCGATATGAACCATACACTCACCTCCATATAACTACGTGTGCTAGTATACACAGTACACGCAAATTAGGCAATGACTTTTTTTCAATTTCTGCTATACTATAGGGGAGCGTATGTTCGTTTTTCGAGCTGGAAATAGGATGTCAGTCCAACTTTTTGCAGTTTGCATAGTGCGAAATAGAAATTTAATAAGCAATAGGAGTGATAAGGATGTATCGTTGTAAATGGTCAGGTAGTAATGAAAATATGCAGGTGTATCATGATACGGTGTGGGGTGTTCCTGAATATGATGATCAGCGCCTTTTCCGTAAGCTGGTTTTGGATATGAACCAAGCAGGTTTAAGCTGGCAGACGATTTTGAACAAGATGGACAATTTTGATCAAGCGTATGAACAATTTGAGATTGAAAAAGTGGCGAATTTTGATGAAGCCAAAGTGGAAGCTTTGATGCAGGATGCGGGGATTATTCGTAATCGCCGGAAAATCGAGGCGGCAATCATTAATGCGCAAAAAGTATTAGAAATGCAGGCGGAGGGATTAAGTTTCTCTGATTACTTATGGGGCTACGTTG
Source organism: Enterococcus sp. GPZ-007 (assembly GCF_059374735.1). Classification (NCBI taxonomy): domain Bacteria; kingdom Bacillati; phylum Bacillota; class Bacilli; order Lactobacillales; family Enterococcaceae; genus Enterococcus; species Enterococcus sp. GPZ-007. Next base: position 174,815 of record NZ_JCAFYN010000002.1, read on the forward strand.
ATCATCAGGTAGTAGATAATAAAATTAGTAATGTTTCAGAAGTTCCCGCTAAAACAGAGCTATCCGATCGAATTGCCAAAGACCTGAAGAAACGCGGCTTCAAATTTGTCGGCAGTACGACTATCTACGCATTTTTGCAGGCGGTAGGAATCGTCAATGACCATGAGATGGCTTGCTTTCGTTATAAAGAATTGCACGGTGCGAAATAAGCAGTTGGGTTCTTAAGCAATAAAGTTGAACAGAATCTTTTGCTTGATACAATGAGTTTACTAACAAAGCGAGGTGCAGGTTATGGCGAGAGCAGTCTTTTACGGAGCGATCAGTTTAGATGGTTATTTAGCAGATAAAAAAGATGGTTTAGAATGGTTGTATCATCAAGAGGGGGGCGAGCTGGTTCCTTATGATGCGTTTTATCAGACGATCGACTATACGATGATGGGGCGGCGAACGTACGAAGTAGTGAAGCGTGATGCGGAGCTGGAAGAGATTTATCCAGAAAAGGAGAACTTTATTTTCAGTCATTCGGATATTCAAGTCGATGAGAATATGCAGGTGGTCAGTGAAGACCCTGTGACATTCATTCAGAAATTACCCGCGGACAAAACTGTTTGGGTCGTTGGCGGCGGTGCCTTATTGCAGCCAGTGATCGAAGCTGGGTTAATCGACGAGTGGTGGATTCAAATCGTACCAATCCTTTTAGGGGAAGGGGTGCCGCTGTTCCTGCCGCAAACGAACCAGCAAAAATTACAATTGCTTGAAACAGAACAGTTCGGACAGTTTGCACAATTACATTTAAAAAAATAAACGCTGAACAAAAAAGCGAACGCTGATATGACTTTCTATTAGGAAAGTAGATCAGCGTTCGACTTTTTTTATTTAATTAATATTCGTTGTCATCGATCTGACTTGCAGCGGCTTCAAATTTTGCTTGGCGTGGTTCGACTTTTTTCTCTTTTGCAGGGAAGGTCTGGTCATAGGCTTCCAGTCCGTCGTGGTCAGGATACATTCCTTCTGAGAAAATGATATGACCGCTGACATTGTCGAGTGCACCTTCTTTTAACGGCAATGCCATGATACCTGTATAAAACTTTCCGTCCGGCATAGAGATATTGTATTTTTTCGAACCGATAAAGCCATAGGGATGATAGTGGTAAGGGAAGCCGCCAATGACAATCGCTTCATAGCCTAAGCGTTTTGCTTCTTTAATTGAGTGTTCGATCAGCCGCCGCCCATACCCTTGTCGATGGTACTGAGGGGCGATACTGACAGGACCAAAGGAAATTACTGGGTATTCATTGCCTTCAGTATCAACGATATTCGCTTTACTATAAAAAATACTGCCGATAATTTTCCCATCTATTTCAATTACAAAGGTCAATTCTGGAATAAAATCGGGATGTTTGCGAAGCGTGTGTGCAAGGTAGTGTTCCTCGGCACCTGGTACATATAAATTCCAGAAAGCTTCACGCGTGATTTCCTCTACGATGCGATAATCCTTTGGTTCTTCCAATCTAATAGTAACAGTCAAATAATTCCCTCCAATACGTCTTATTCATTTCAGTATAGCACAGGATAAGTTGAAGAAATCAGCCGAATAGCACAAAAAAAGGATGCAGCAATATATGCGTGCATCCTCATTCATGGCTTATTTTACTAATTTATTGAAGAACTCAATATACTTATCAGTAATTGTCTTGAAAAATTCAACAGTTCCATCAGCGATATGACCATCGTTATCCACTAGGTTCATGATGCCGCCGATGTATGCTTCTGGCTGTTGCAAAGTAGGAACATCCAAGAAGACTAATGATTGACGTAATGCGTGGTTAGCACCGAATCCACCAGGACCACCAGGAGAGACAGTCACGACTAGACCAGGTTTACCGCCCCAAACGCTGCTGCCCATTGGACGAGAACCAACATCTAACGCATTTTTTAACGCTGCAGGTACAGAACGGTTGTATTCTGGAGTTACGAAGAACAAGCCATCGACGCTGTTAACATCCTTACGGAATCGTGTCCATGTTTCTGGAATAGAACCTTCAACATCAAGATCCTCATTATAAAAAGGAAGGTCACCAATCTCAATAAATTTTGCTTCAAATCCATCAGGCAATAATTCTGCAAATTTCTTAGCAACAATTTTATTGTAAGAATCTTTGCGCAGGCTGCCTACTAAAATACCAATTGTTTTTGTCATTATAATTCCTCCAATTTTTTTGATTGAAATACATAAGTTATCTTATGAATGTATCTTACAAAAAATAAGTAAATCATGCAAAGGATATGCTTTGGAAGAAAAAACAGACTGTAAAGAAAAAACTCTTTACAGCTAATCAAAAGCGTGTTAGACTACATCTTGTGATTAATTATATGGAGGTGTAGTTATACAATGGCAGTTAAAATCCGCTTGAAACGTATGGGTTCTAAAAAGAAACCTTTCTACCGTATCGTTGTTGCTGATTCTCGTTCTCCTCGTGATGGACGTTTTATCGAAACTGTGGGTACTTACAATCCTTTGAAGAACCCTGCAGAAGTCGTATTAAAAGAAGAAGATGTTTTAAACTGGTTACAAAAAGGTGCACAACCTTCTGATACCGTTCGCAACATCCTTTCTAAAGAAGGCATCATGCAAAAACACCACGACGCTAAATTCGCTAAGAAGTAAGGTGATCAATTATGCAAGATTTAACTAACCTTGTGTTGACCATTGTCCACCCTTTGGTGACAAAACCTGAAGAAGTGAAGTTAGAGATCGAAGAATCGAAAGATTTCTTTGAGTACAACCTAACCGTTGCACCTGAAGATATCGGCAGAATCATCGGAAAACAAGGTCGAGTAGCGAAAGCAATCCGTACGATCGTGTATAGCGTTCGAACCAATGGACCGAAAAAAGTTCGTCTCAACATCGTGGATGGTAAATAAAGCAAGAACACTCGAGTCAGTTTGATTCGGGTGTTTTTTCATTAGAAGTACGGTAAACTAGGGGTGGAGGTGTTCCATCATGAAAAAATATTTGTTGTTGTTCAGTGCGTTGTTTGTATTAGCTGCTTGTAATTCTGGAAACAATGATTCAAAAGATAGCACCACGAAGTCGACAGCTGCCGCAACTGAAAAGACCAGTTCGAAGGTAAGTACGTCTAGTTCAGAAAGCAATTCAATTTCTAGTTCAAATACGTCCAGCACGAAAACTCAAACAAGTTCGTCCAAAACAGATTCATCTCATGGCAATCATGCGATGTCAGCCATGGATGAGCTTCAAGCCAACTACCCAAATGACACGTTCCCTGATCCTGCAACCATCAGTGGAGGGAAAGAAATCGGCATCGCCGCTTCTGAAGAGCAAGGTATACTAAAGGTCAGTTATTATGAGGTTAATGAAGAAACACCGTTTAACGATCCGGCCTTGAAGAATCAGACACCAGTTGCTGAGTTCCAGCGTCAAGCCTTTGATTCAAAAGAAACGGCGCAAAATGAAGTTGGTCAAACTTTTGATCCAAATGGGCAACAGGTGGATATAGGGCATAACATTACTGGCTATCGAAGTGCAGGTGCGGGCTCTAGTTTTCTTATGTGGAAAGAAGGCAATTGGAGTCTTGCGGTAAGAGCGAACAACCTTGAAGAAGAAGATCCTGTTCCGTTAGCGAAACAAACGGTTGAATATCTGGAAGGAGCTTTCTTGCCAGTACCTCATGATGCTGGACAGATCTCATTGCGGGTTGCCAAGGGTGATCTTCAATCCAATAGTGTGGTTTGGCAGGATAATCAAACTGTTTATAAAATCATGAATGCCGATTCAATGAGCGCCCTGAAGATGGCTGTCTCAATGGCAAAATAGCTGAAGCAGAAAGAGGAAACTACGTGACTAATTATTACAAAGTCGGAAAGATCGTCAATACTCACGGGATTCGCGGAGAAGTACGGGTAATTTCTACCACTGATTTTACCGAAGAACGTTATCAAGTCGGAGAACAGCTGTTTCTATTCCGTGACAATCAAGATGTTCTTCCTTTAACGATCGCGAGCTATCGCAGACATAAAAATTTTGATTTGCTTAGCTTTGAAGGTTATCCCAATATCAATGATGTTGAAGCCTTTCGCGATGGTATTTTAAAAATCTCAGAAAAACAAATGGGTGAGTTGGATGAGCATGAATATTATTATCATGAGATCATCGGACTAGTCGTTGTAGATGAGAATGATAAAGAAATCGGTAAAATCACCGAAATTCTATCTCCTGGCGCCAATGATGTCTGGGTAGTCAAACGAAAAGGAAAAAAAGATGCATTGATTCCTTACATCGAATCCGTCGTTAAGGACATTGACCTAACAGAAGGAGTCGTCCATGTGGAGATTCCGGAAGGGTTGTTGGACGATGCGGATTGATGTATTGACGATTTTTCCTAAAATGATCGAAGGGCCGCTTGGTGAATCAATCATTGGAAAAGCCGTTGAAAAAGACTTGTTAGAGATTAATGTTCATGATTTCCGCCAATATTCGGATAACAAACACAAACAAGTCGATGACTATCCCTATGGCGGCGGAGCAGGAATGCTGCTGAAGGTCCAGCCAATCTATGATAATCTGAAAGCCATCGAAGCAGAAACCGGCGAACAAAAGAAACGAGTAATCTTGCTTGATCCAGCGGGGAAACCCTTCAATCAAAAGATGGCGGAGGAATTTTCGCAGGAAGAACAATTGGTGTTCATCTGCGGACATTATGAAGGCTATGATGAGCGAATTCGTTCATTGGTGACAGATGAAGTTTCACTAGGGGATTATGTTCTAACTGGCGGCGAACTTGGTGCGATGGTGATGGTCGATGCGACGGTTCGTCTATTACCGGATGTTTTAGGAAACCAGACTTCAGCGAAAACCGATTCCCATTCGACTGGATTGCTGGAGCATCCGCAATATACCCGTCCAGCAGAATTTGAAGGAATGGGTGTGCCGGAGGTCCTGATGAATGGTAATCATCGCTTGATCGAAGAATGGCAATTGAAGGAATCCCTGCGCCGTACTTATTTACGACGACCAGATATGCTAGAAAATTTAGAATTGACACCAGAGATGGAAAAATTCTTAAAAGAGATAAAACAAGAAGAGAAGTAATGAATAGATATGTTCAACAAGTCGAATGACTATTTACTTTCCGAAAAGAAAGTAAACGGTCATTCGACTTTACTTTTATAAAGTATTTCAAGTTTTTCTCTTAAAATTCAATGTGCTACGATACGTAACCATCCTGCTACAAAGAGTATCTTTCCATAACCACTGAAATGATTGTATGATAAAGACAGAAAAAGAGGTGGGGGGAAGCAGATGCTTAGCGGAGAAAAAATCCAGCGATTGCGAACAGAACAAAACTTATCACAAAAAGAGTTAGCAGAGAAATTAGAGGTTTCAAGACAAGCGATTGCCAAATGGGAAACCAATCGCGGCATTCCAGATATCGATAACTTAAAAAGAATCGCGCAACTCTTTAATGTGAGCATTGACTATCTAGTGTATGAAGAGGAATCGATTCAAGACTATATGATGAAAATTCCGATCGATATCGAACAGTATCCGATGCCCAAAGGAAATGCGGTGAGAGAAGATCAGGTGGTTTTAGAAAACTATCCTAATGCTCAAGCAATCCGTGAACTATATCGGCAAAAGAAAATGACGAATAAGGAGAAGATGGTCGATTTTCTATTAATTCCGGGGTTGCATGAAGTAGAGGACCATTGGCGTGATCCAAGCAGATACTATTTAGTAGAGGAGAAGGGAATCAATTATTTAGTGAATGTCACCAAAAGTGAACTTCTTACCCGCAGACTAGATATTGATATCAGCGAAAAGTTTTTTGAATTTGCTGATGATCGATTCATGAAGACCCGCCGCAAACTAAAATAAAGTCCTTCTGACAAGAATTTTATCTTTACAGATAGATGTTCCTCTGTTAGAATATTCGAGTGAGTGTAAAGCTCATCTATTATACGATATTCCGCTGGGACCGATGTCCTAAGAATGTTTGGAATAAGGAGAATGATAAATATGAATCCATTGATTCAAGAACTAACTCAAGAACAATTACGTACTGACATCCCAGCTTTCCGTCCTGGGGACACTGTTCGCGTTCACGCGAAAGTTGTCGAAGGAACTCGCGAACGTATCCAGTTATTCGAAGGCGTTGTAATCAAACGTCGTGGAGCTGGCATCAGCGAAACTTACACTGTACGTAAAATCTCTAACGGTGTTGGTGTGGAACGTACTTACCCACTACACACTCCACGTGTTGCGAAAATCGAAGTTGTTCGTTACGGTAAAGTGCGTCGTGCAAAACTTTACTACCTACGTGCATTACACGGAAAAGCAGCTCGTATCAAAGAAATTCGTCGTTAACCTATTGTTATCAGATGAAGCAAAGCCCTTGGTTATCAAGGGCTTTTTCTTTTTGCCAGTTCGATTTTTCGCAGTTTGTAATGATTGCTGGAAAGTCTGTTGGTCAAGGAAACATATGCTCGCTAAGCATAGATGAATCGATTGCGAAGCGAAAAATAGGACTCATTTTTCTGATCTTTAGAAAAATGAATCCTTTATTAAGAGATAGCTGCGACTCCACTTTTCACAGATTACTTGGTAAAAGAATAAATAGTAAATTTTCAGTGGATAAACGATCAAGCAGCTTAGTGGAATTGGTAAGCGTGGTAAAAATAAATCTCATATATTTTGAGCTAGCTATTTCAATTATTAAAAAAGTGAACTCCCGCAAATAAGGAGTTCACTTTTGGATTTATTGAATTTTATCCAAGATCAATTGCGCACAGTCGATTTGATTCGGAATATTGCCCTCTTCATCTTTGACGCGCCAGATGTCTGGAGTGATTTCATCCACGACGTACATTTTGCCGTCTTCGTCATAACCGATTTCGATTTTGAAATCTATCAAGGTCAAGTTCATTTTGGCCAATTCTTCTCTAAGAACAGCACCGACTTTTGTTAGAATTTCCAATCCTTCGTTGTATTGCTTCGGTTTTAAAATGCCTTTAATTTGGCATAAACGGTCAGTAATTAATGGATCGCCTTGTTCATCGTCTTTCAAGGTTACTTCCAAATAAGGCGGTTCGAAAGACAATCCCTCTGGCAAGGTGAAACGGCGACACATACTGCCAGCGGTGAAGTAACGTAAAACAAATTCTAAATTCGGTACAGTCAATTGACGAACCTTCATCATTCCTTTGTCGATATCAGCATCAAGGTAATGAGTAGGGATGTCATTTTTTTCCATTAATTCAAAAAAGTATTTTGATACGGTCAAACCGATTTTTCCTTTACCGTCAACGCTGCCGCCGACAGTGTTGGAGCCTGGATCAAAGACACCATCTTCACCCGTCGCGCTATCTTTAAAAAATAAGTACACTTCCTTATTTTCTTCATCTAGTAAGACTGTTTTAGTTTTCCCATCGTACAATTCTTTCATTTTTTCCCGCCTTCTCTGAAATATACAGTGTTTTCAAAAATGATAACATCTGATATTTTTACTGTCGATGGTTTTTCGAGGTTTAGCTAAAAATAAATGATAAATGTTCGTGTTTGGGCAGCTAATCGTTTTAAACGCATACTTTTACAACTATTTGTTCGGTTTTTAATCTGGCAGCTGCCCATCATGAGCAGGCCATTGGCAGTCCAGCAGCTACATATTGGTAAAAATTGCTTTAAATGAAGAGGCTTCAGGAGAGCACGCGTAAACACCGAAACGCACTTTATCGTTTCCCTTTAACATATGACAAATCCGCATTTGTTGAAAAACTTTTCCGTCAGTTGAGCACTCGATACAAAAATCATCCTCCCGCCGGCTTAGGCGATACCACATTGACTTGATCGAGGCATCAATTTCCGTGGTGGCCCAATCGGCAAAGCCCTGATTGGTCACAACACTACCTAGGTGCTGATAGTCTTCGTTTTCATATTCGATGGAGCCTTTTAGCCAGTTTTCACTATCCAAATACATGACGATCCCACATTGGTCAAAGCGCTGATGACTATCTTCAAAGTTCGTTTTTACAACGAAGCTGAAAAATTTTTCATCAGTTTCCATTTGAAAAACCGGTGCATTGTCATTTTGGAAATGGTAGTAGGTGTTTTGCCAAAGATCAGTGTGGGGTTTTGAAATGATCTCGATTCTATCATCGGCTAGGCGATAGCTTTCTGGAAAACGGGTCCATTTGAAATTCTTTAAATCCATAAGAGGCCTCCTGAGATTTTGTCTTACCAAAATGGTAGCAGAAAAACGTCCGGCTCGCTATGGCAAAGTGTTTTGAACAGGGTGATTATGTTTATTTGAATATTCTCTAGCTTTGCAAACGTTCTTCTAAATGCTATTCTATGATAGGAAGAACAGTCATGGGGAAAGGTGGAAGGTATGAAGAAGACTCGAGTACTGTATTTAGAAGTCGCGGAAAAGATCAAAGAAGATATTTTTTCCGGTAAATATCCGGTTGGAACGATGCTGCCGACAGAAACAGAGTTTGAACAGCTTTTTGATGTCAGTAAGATCACTGTGAGAAAAGCGATTGAGCTATTAGCCGCGGATGAATATGTGGAGAAAAAGAGCGGAAAAGGAACAACGGTTCTCAGCGAACGTCCTTATAATAAATTATCAAAGGCTATCAGTTTTACGCAAATACTTGAAAATTCAGATTTGTCTGTAGAAAAGGTCGTTTTATCGGTCAATCGAGTAAAGGTTAAGGAAACGGACCCGGCATACGAATATTTTGGCTCAGAGGCGGTTTGCTTCGAACGGATGTATTTATTAGGGGACAAGCCCTATATCTATTTTAAGCATTTTTTACCGATTGGATTGAAAAGAGTCACCAAAAAGGTCTTGGAGAAGGAATCACTGTATCGGATTCTTTATCAAAATGGTCTGGATATTGAACGCTTCAGGGATAACTTCATCGCGATTCCTTTGAATTCGGAGCAACAGCAGCTGCTTCAAACAGAAGAGACACTGGCTTTAAAACGAATCAGAAAGTCCTATGATTATGAGGAGCAGGTTGTGGAATATTCAGAGGCTCTTTACAATACCAATAACCATGCGTATCAAATTGAATATGAGACTTAATAAGTAAGCTATGACGCGATAATGTCATAGCTTTTTTGTTTATGTTTTTTTTACTGAAAGGAGTGGTCATTGAAGAAATGTCTGAGCTATCATGGCTTCAGCGGAAATAATCAAAATTTCTTAAATGATGGAAAAAAATAAAATTAAAAAAGCGTTTACGAAAGTGGATCGATGTGTTATTATTTCATCTGTAAACATTATAACGTTATAAACGGAGGTAGAAAAATGGACAAATTAGTTAGCACGATTGAACAAAAGCTGATGCCTTTCGCGAATAAGATCGGCACGCAGCGACACATGATGGCAATCAGAAAGGGAATCGTGGCGACGATGCCGCTGACGATCGTTGGATCATTTTTCACTATTTTCTTGAATTTCCCGATTCCTTCTATTGCCGCAATGATTGAACCGTATTTAGCAATTTTAGACATTCCTTTTCGCTACACCGTTGGTATTTTAGCACTTTATGCGACCTTTGGGATTGCCTCTCAATTAGCAAAAAGCTACAAGGTGGACTCATTAACGGCTGGAATCTTGTCAGTTATGGCATTTCTAGTGACTGCGGCTCCGCCTTTACGGGTCTTCGACAATGTTGAAGGTGTGATCGACGCTGGTCGTTATATCAACATTGCCAATCTTGGCGCAGCATCACTATTTGGCGCGATTGTTACTGCTCTTATTTCGGTTGAGATCTATCGTATTTTCATTGAAAAGAACATTACGATCAAAATGCCTGACGGTGTTCCGCCTGAAGTGACGAACTCATTCATGGCTTTGATCCCTGGTGGCGCGATTCTTTTACTTTTCTGGGTTGTTCGTCATATGATCGGCTTTGATATCAATGGTTTCTTGAGTAACCTGTTGATGCCGTTCAAAGATGTTTTAGCTGGAAATAGTTTGTTTGGCGGGTTGTTGACGGTATTCTTGATCTGTTTCTTCTGGGTTCTTGGTATTCATGGTCCAGCGATTATGGGTCCTGTGATTCGTCCTTTCTGGGAATTGTCGATCGCTGAAAATATGGAAGCTTTCGCAGACGGCGCAAGCGCTCATGCTATGCCAAACATTTTCACTGAACAATTCTTACAATGGTTTATCTGGATCGGCGGAGCAGGAACGACGTTAGCGTTAGTTGTCTTCTTCATGTTCTCGAAATCTAAATACTTGAAGAGTCTAGGTCGTTTATCATTCTTGCCAGGATTATTCAACATCAATGAACCAATGATCTTCGGTGCTCCGATCGTAATGAACCCATTACTTGGGATTCCATTCATCTTGGCACCATTAGTAACAACGACATTATCGTACTTCTTAACAGTCTCAGGCTTGATTCCAATGATGGTAGCTCGTTACGGCTTCACGATTCCAGCGCCAATTGCCGCTTGGATGAGTACGGACTGGAGCATTGGTGCAGCGATCCTAGTTCTGGTGAACTTCGGAATTTCGATGGGTATCTACTATCCATTCTTCAAAGTATTTGAAAAACAACAATTAGCCCGTGAAGCGGCTGAGTTGGAAGCAGAAGAACAAGCGAAAAAAGAGAAAGCGGCAGCTTTACAAGGTGCTACTTCTTCTAACTAGTCAAAAGCAAGTCCGAACGTTCTTTAAAATAAGAAAGGATTGAGAGGGTAGTCGGATGACTATCCTCTTCGGTGATACTATGAATTTAATTTATTTAGTTTTACTTTTTTTCGCAAGCCATATCTACTTGGAAAAAGGCAAGCTACCACAAAGAGTGGAAGAATTGAAGCTTAGATATATTTTATTAGGCTCTTTAGGCGCGATTATCGCAGCGATCGTATTAGGAGTACTTTTACATATTGCGTCATTTTTGGTGATGACCGTGACCGTTTGCGCGGCTTCGCTCATCGCTTATAAATATCGCGCAAAATTTGATGACATGGAACGAGGGAAAAGTGTATGAAACGTGTATTAGGAATTTCAGTTTATCCGGATCATAGTGATATCGAACAGGATAAAGCATATATTGAACTGGCTCATAAATATGGCTTTGGTCGGATTTTTATGAGTATGCTGGAGGTCACAGAAGGTAAAGAAGTCGTTAAAAAGAAATTTAAAGACCTGATCTTCTTTGCGAAAGACTTGGGTTATGAAACCATTTTAGACGTCGCACCGAATATTTTTGAAGAATTAGGTATTTCTTATGATGATATGAGCTTCTTCCATGAATTAGGTGCAGACGGGATTCGTTTGGACTTAGGTTTTGACGGCAGTAAAGAAGCGATGTTGACCTATAATCCTTTCGGCGTGGCGATCGAGTTGAATATGAGTAATGATGTTGCTTATTTAGATAATATCTTGACCTATGAAGCCAACACGCCTTTCTTATATGGCTGTCATAATTTTTATCCGCAGGAAGGAACGGCTTTGCCATTTGACTTCTTTGTAAAATGTAGTGAGCGTTTCAAAGCGCATGGTATCAGAACCGCGGCTTTTGTTACTTCACAAGTCGGCGATATTGGTCCGTGGGATATCAATGATGGGTTGCCAACCTTGGAAATGCATCGTCATATGCCAGTGGAAGCTGCAACGAAGCATCTATTCGCGACGAAGCTGATTGATGATGTGATCATCGGCAATGCCTATGCTTCGGAAGAAGAGCTGAAGGCGATGGGTGAAGTCGATCGCTATCAAACAGAATTGTCTGTTGAATTTGTTTCTGGTGTCAATGAAGTCGAAAAACAAATCGTGCTGAATGAACAGCATTACCGCCGTGGCGATATCACGGATCAAATGGTTCGTTCGACAAATGTGCGGAAACTCTATAGCAAAGAAGCGAATCCAGCGCATGACAATGAGATCGAATTCCAGCCAGGCGATATCGTGATCGGCAACGATGGCTTTGGCAAGTATAAGAATGAGCTGCAAATCGTTTTAGAGGCTCATAAGGATTTACGCAAGAATAAAGTGGGACAGATTATTGCAGATGAGCAAATCTTATTACCATTTATTCATGCTTGGTCAAAATTTAAATTTACAGAAAAGTAGGAACGAAATATGTTGGACTTAGTTGTAAGAAATGGCAAAACGATTGATGGGCAGAAGTTCGAAGTTGGAATTTCTGATGGGAAAATAGTTGAGATTGCAGATCGTATTGATAGTGAGAGTCAACGTGAATTTGTCTTGACGGAAGATCAGTACATGTCTCCAGGATGGATCGATGATCATGTGCATTGCTATGAGAAGATGACGCTGTATTATGATTATCCCGATGAAGTGGGAGTAAAACGCGGAGTCACAACAGTGATTGATGCTGGGACGACGGGTGCTGAAAATATTGGTGATTTTTGTGAATTAGCCAAGAAATCGAAAACGAATGTCTATGCGCTGTTGAACATCTCAAAATGGGGCATCGTGGAACAGGATGAGCTGGCAGATCTGACAAAAATTCAACGGGATGCGGTCAGAACAGCGATTGAGAAATTTCCTGAGTTTATCGTTGGCTTGAAGGCTCGTATGAGTAAAACGGTGATTGGTTCAAGCGGGATCGAACCGCTGAGACTCGCGAAAAAGTTCCAAAGCGAATACGGTGAGCTGCCTCTAATGGTTCATGTGGGTTCTGCTCCGCCGGAATTATCTGAAATCATGGAGTTGATGGAAAATGGCGATGTGCTGACCCATTGCTTCAATGGCAAAGAAAACGGGATTTTTGACCGCGAGAAGCATCAAATCAAGGATTTTGTTTGGGAAGCTTACAACAAAGGCATCATTTTCGATATCGGTCATGGAACCGACAGCTTTAATTTCGAAGTAGCAAAGCAAGCCTTGAACGAAGGCATGAAAAGTACGTCGATCAGCTCCGACATCTATGTGCGTAACAGAGAGAACGGCCCCGTCTATGATCTAGCCACGACGATGGAAAAACTTTTCGTGGTAGGGTATTCTTGGGAGGAGATCATCCAGCAAGTAACCGAACGACCAGCTGAAAATTTCCACCTAAAAGGCAAAGGGAAACTGGATGTCGGTTATGATGCGGATCTGACGATTTTTACGATCAAGGAATCAGAAAAAGAATTGATCGATTCCAACGGAAATACCCAGATAGCTAGACAGGAAATTGTTCCTATGGAAACGATTATTGGAGGTCAGATCTATGACAATTAGTTTAGACAAGCTAGGATTAAAGGAAGTCATCAACGCCTCTGGACGGATGACGATCCTAGGTGTTTCGAAGGTATCAGAATCAGTCATGGCAGCCCAGCGCTTTGGCGGCGAACATTTTTTTGAAATGGCTGATTTGAGCGAAAAAACGGGTGCTTATATCGCCAATCTTTTGCAGGTGGAGGATGCGCAGATCGTTTCTTCTGCCTCTGCGGGAATCGCTCAAAGTGTCGCGGCAGTGATTGGGCAGGGGGATATTTACCATGCGTATCATCCCTACACTGAGCGAATCACGAAACGAGAAATTGTTTTGCCGAAAGGGCACAATGTCGATTACGGGACACCAGTCGAGGTGATGGTGGAGCAAGGCGGCGGAAAAGTTGTCGAAGCCGGCTATGCAAATATGTGTTCAGCGGACCATTTGGAAATGATGATCACCGAAAATACAGCGGCGATTCTTTACATCAAGAGTCATCATACCGTTCAAAAAAGTATGCTGACGGTTGAGGAAGCAGCTGCTGTTGCGAAAAGAAATCAGCTGCCATTAATCGTGGATGCGGCGGCTGAAGAAGATTTATTCTTCTATTATAAGGCAGGTGCTGATCTAGTCATCTATTCTGGCGCAAAAGCGATTGAAGGACCAAGTGCTGGCTTAGTGATCGGTAAGAAAAATAAAATAGAGTGGGTTCGCTTGCAGGGCAAAGGGATCGGCAGAGCGATGAAGATCGGCAAAGACAATATCCTAGGCTTTACTCAAGCAATTGAAGACTATTTGACCAATGGCAGTGAGTCTGGGGAATCAATGCAAAGCAGATTGGCACCATTCATTGAGTCAGTCAATCAAATCAAAGGCTTAACTGCAAAGATTGTTCAAGATGGCGCAGGCCGTGATATCTATCGCGCAAGTGTTCATGTTTCAGGCAGTCATACAGCGAAAGAAGTGATCGCCGAGCTGAAGCAGGAATCACCCGCTGTTTATACGCGAGAGTATCAAGTCAATAATGGTATCATCGAATTTGATATCCGTTCTGTGAATGCAAATGAAATGATTATGATCGAAGCACGTTTACGCGAGATTATGGAATAGGAAGGGAACAAATAAATGTCACTACAACCAAATTATTTAGAAGATCGAATTTGTTTAAATGTATTAGCGAACTCAGTGGAGAACGCCAAAGATTGTTATGAAGCAGCAGAAGGACAAGTAGTTTTGGGTGTGCTATCGAAGAATTACGAGAGTGACGAAGTAGCGATCGCTGATATGAAAAACTATCAAGCAGCAACCAACAATGCTCTGTCTGTTGGATTGGGCGCCGGTGATCCGAATCAGAGTCAAATGGTTTCCCGCATTTCGGGCGAATTACAGCCGCAGCATGTGAACCAAGTCTTCACTGGTGTTGGTACATCGAGAGCGTTGCTTGGTCAATCTGATACAGTCATCAACGGATTGGTGTCACCAACTGGTAAAGTCGGCTATGTGAATATCGCGACTGGACCTTTGAGCTCCCAAGGTGCAGAAGGGATTGTTCCAATTGAAACGGCGATCAAGCTGCTTCAAGATATGGGCGGGAGCTCAATCAAGTATTTCCCAATGAAGGGCCTTGCTCATAAAGAAGAATTCAAAGCAGTGGCGGAGGCTTGCGCCAAATATGATTTCTATTTGGAACCAACTGGTGGTATTGATTTAGAAAACTTTGAAGAAATCGTTCAAATTGCTGTCGACGCTGGTGTGAAAAAGATCATTCCCCATGTTTACAGCTCGATCATCGATTCTGAAACGGGTGATACACGTCCTGAAGATGTTAAAACGTTGCTTGAAATGTGCAAGAATACGTTGAAGTAAGAAGAAGGGAGTTACCAATGAAATTTGCAGCTTTTGGCGAGGTGATGCTGCGGTTATCACCGCCAGAATATTTGTTGTTGGATCAAACGAATGAATTGCGGATGGATTACACCGGCACCGGTGTCAACATTATGGCGAATCTGGCTCAGTTTGGTTATGAAACTTCTTTAGTGACTGTGTTGCCAGATAATCGGTTAGGCCAAGTGGCTAAATCAGCGATTGCTAAATATGGGATCAAGACTGATTTATTATCATTCGCCCATCAGCATATTGGCAGCTACTTCGCGGAGAATGGGTATGGTGCACGACCAACACAGGTAACCTATCAAAATCGTCACCACAGTTCATTCGGTGTCAGCAATCATGAGGCTTATGATTTCGAGAAGGTGCTTGCTGAAAATGACCTGATCCAGATTTGCGGAATTTCCTTAAGTTTGACCGATGAGACACGAGATGCAGCCCATACTTTGGCGAAAAAAGCGGCTGATGCTGGAAAAAAAGTCTGTTTTGATTTTAATTTTCGTCCCAGCTTGAATACTGAGCCGAATAAAGTTGCTTTCATGAAGGAACAGTATGAAGAAATCCTGCCTTATTGCGATATTGTCTTTGGCAGTGTGCGGGATCTGACTGACCTGCTTCAAATGGAGATGACAGGTACGGCGGATGAATTGATTTTACAATTTATGGAGAAGTATCAGATTGATTGGTTTGCAGGAACAAAGCGCTTTTCCGAAAAGAGTCAAAAACAGCAGCAAGGCTTTCTTTACAGTCGTGAAACACAGGCGGTTAGTACGAAGCATGAGCTGACTATCTTGGATCGAATCGGTGCCGGAGATGCCTACGCTGCCGGTGTTTTGACCGGATATGCGGAAAACTGGAGTCTAGCAGAAACAGTTGAGTTTGCAGCTATGAATGCCGTGCTAGCTTATACGATCCACGGAGATGTACCGTTGACAACGAAGGAGCAGGTGTTCACCGTTTTGGAGAATCCTGGGATTGATTTGATTCGCTAAGAATAAAAAGTGAGCAGCCTCGTTTTGGTTGCTCACTTTTTTTGTTTATCTGACCGCAAAAATTTTTTAAACAATTACTCGATGAAAGGATAGCATACGGAAAACTGAATCCAAAAAATATTGTGAACGTTCGAATTTCTGTCCTTTTCGTCATTAGTTGACAGTTACTGCCACTATTTTGAATCATTCTATGCGAATAAGTAATAAAAGATCGCAAAAATTGGTTTTCTTTCTGCTAGTTGAATCTGGTACAATTGTAGTAGAAATGGATAGCATTTATTAATTATTGCGTATTTTAGTAAAACAGGTACCTAAATTGAAATGAGAAGGGAAGTGAAGGATAACTATTTGTGAATCGCTAAACAAATAGGGTTTCCGAAGGTATGAATCGAAAAGCACTATGGGTTACACAGACTGGGGTATTATTAGCTTTATTAATCGTGGTACAAGCAGTGACATCGGGGTTAGGCAACACTTTAGTAACAGGTTCTTTGGTCAACTTGATCTTGATTGTAGCTGTAACAACAGGCGGGTTTGCTAGTGGATTCACCATTGCGTTGCTTTCACCATTATTTGCTTTTATGTTTGGCATTGGGCCAGCATTCCCGCAGATTGTGGTTTGTGTCGCGCTTGGTAATGCAGTCTTGGTAACGATTTGGCATTTGATTGCCGGCATTAATAAAAAGCAAGGAGTCATGAACTTTGCGATGGCGACCTTAGTCGGAGCGCTTGCCAAGTTTGGCGTGTTGTATCTATCAATCGTTCAATTCGTTGTTCCAATCCTGCTTAAAATGCCTGCACCGAAAGCGGCGATGGTCTCAGGCGCATTCTCATTCCCACAATTAATCACAGCTTTGATCGGCGGAGGTTTATCAATCTTAGTTGTTCCAGTTCTTTCTAAAGCATTGAATCGTCAAAGAGTGAGATAATAAACTAAAAAACGAGGACCCTAATCTAATTTCGATTAGGGTCCTCATTTTTTATTAAACTCCTACATTCATCCGATCGCGATAGCTGGTGTGGAGAATGTGATGAGCTTTCAAGCTGCCTGGTTTTTCCAGGAATTCTTGATAGATTTTTTGGACAATCGGATTATCATTTGATTTACGCAAGCCTTTGTCCTTATCTTCCGCGTATAATGCTGCAGCTCGTTTGGTTTTCAAGTCAACAAAGTTGCGCACGGCTGCTGGTTGAACCGGTTGTCCGCCACCGTTGATACAGCCGCCAGGGCAGCCCATGATCTCAACGAAATGATAGAATTTTTCACCGGATTCGATTTTTTCCAGTAATTTCTTCGCGTTGCCGATTCCTGATGCGACAGCGACATTGATCGTTGCGCCGCTCATTTCGTAGGTTGCTTCTTTGATTCCTGACATTCCGCGAACTTCAGTGAATTCCACTTGTTCTAGTGAATGACCAGCTAATGTTTCCGCAGCTGTTCTCAAAGCCGCTTCCATAACGCCACCGGTAGCACCGAAGATATAACCGGCACCAGTTGCTTCACCTAATGGATTATCGAAGGCTTCGTCTTCTAATTCGACGAAACGAACACCGGCTTTATCAATCATTCGAGCCAATTCGCGTGTCGTCAAGGCAACATCACAGTCAGAGTAACCAGCTGCGGCCTCGTCTTCTCGGGTGACTTCGAATTTTTTCGCTGTACATGGCATGATTCCAACTACAAAGATATCTTTTGGATCGATGCCTTCTTTTTCCGCATACCACGTTTTGGCTAAGGCACCAAACATCTGCTGCGGAGATTTACAGGTCGACAGGTTCGGAATCAATTCTGGATGATAATGTTCACAATATTTGACCCAGCCTGGTGAGCACGAGGTAAACATTGGGAATGGTCCATTGTTTCCGACCCGCTCCAAGAATTCATTGGCTTCTTCCATGATGGTAAAGTCAGCGGCCACGTTGGTATCGAAGACTTTATCAAAGCCGATCCGACGTAAAGCTGAGACCATTTTCCCTTCAACATTGGTACCGATCGGCATATTGAAGGCTTCACCTAAGGTTACTCGAATAGAAGGAGCTGTCTGAACGATCACGTGTTTCGTTGGATCTTCCAACGCATCCCAGACTTCTTGGGTCTGATCTTTTTCATGGATCGCGCCTGTCGGACAAACCACGATACATTGTCCGCAAGAAATACAAGGCACTTCGCTTAGGTTTTGTTCATAAGCGCTGCCAATATGGGTGTCAAATCCGCGATTATTCGGACCGATTACGCCAACTGCCTGCCATTTCGAACAAGCGGCTACACAACGGCGGCAAAGGATACATTTATTGTTGTTGCGGACCATGTGTACGGCACTGTCATCAAACTCGTATTCACAGTTTTCGCCATTGAAGTAATCTTCATCCGCGACATTGAACTCTTTGCAAAGCTTTTGCAGCTCACAATTTCCGCTGCGGATACATGACAGACATTTTCTTTCGTGAGTAGAGAGAATCAACTCTAATGTAGTTTTCCGTGAATTGAAGACTTTTTGTGAATTTGTTTTAATCTCCATGCCTTCACTGATTGGATAGACACAGGCTGTCACTAGGCTGCGGGCACCTTTAACTTCCACCACACACATGCGGCAGGCACCGATTTCGTTAATTTCCTTTAAGAAGCAAAGGGTAGGGATCTCAATATTGTTTACACGTGCTGCTTCGAGAATAGTCGATCCTTCTGGAGCAGTACAGATTTTTCCGTTGATGGTAATCATAACTTCTTTCACTTGCTCCACCTCCTATATGACTGTGATCGCATCGTAGCGACAAGTATCAATACATAAGCCACATTTCGTACAGATCGACTGATCGATTTCGTGGACTTGTTTCACTTCACCACTGATCGCACTTACTGGACAACCTTTCGCACAGGCTCTACAGCCGGTACATTTATCTGGCAGGATCCGATATTGGATCAAGTTCTTACATACACCAGATGGACAACGACGTTCTAAGACATGGGCTTCGTACTCCTCTCTGAAATAGCGCAGGGTAGAGAGCACAGGATTTGGCGCGGTTTGTCCCAGTCCACATAGTGAGTTTTCTTGGATGTGGTGACAAAGCTCTTCCATCTTATCCAAATCCTCCAATGTTGCTTTACCGATCGTGATCTTATCCAATAGTTCAAGCAGGCGTTTGGTTCCGACCCGACACGGCACACATTTTCCACAGCTTTCTTCCACGGTAAATTCCAAGAAGAATTTGGCGATGTCTACCATACAGTTATCTTCATCCATGACGATTAATCCGCCGGAACCCATCATCGAACCGATCTTCTTCAAGTTTTCATAATCGATCGGCACATCATAATGTTCAGAAGGGATACAGCCACCTGAAGGGCCACCGGTTTGAGCGGCCTTGAATTTCTTGCCGTTAGGAATCCCACCGCCGATATCTTCAACGATTTCGCGTAAAGTCGTTCCCATCGGAATCTCTACCAGACCGGTATTCTGAATTTTACCGCCCAAGGCAAAGACTTTGGTTCCTTTTGATTGCTCCGTTCCGAAGCCAGCAAACCATTCAGGACCTTTGAGAATAATCTGTGGAATGTTCGCCAGAGTTTCAACGTTATTGACGATCGTTGGTTTGCCAAATAGACCTTTGACCGCAGGGAATGGGGGACGTGGACGCGGTTCGCCGCGATGACCTTCGATACTTTCCAGCAAGGCCGTTTCCTCACCACAGACGAAAGCACCAGCCCCTAAACGCAGATCCAAATCGAACGAGAAATCGCTACCAAAGATGTGCTTGCCTAGTACGCCTTCTTCTCGTGCTTGCTTGATGGCGATACGTAATCGATTGACAGCGATTGGATATTCAGCCCGAACATAGATGTAGCCTTGATTTGCGCCAATCGTATAGCCGGCGATCGCCATTGCTTCAATGACTGCATGTGGATCGCCTTCTAATACAGAACGGTCCATAAATGCACCCGGGTCGCCTTCATCGGCGTTACAGATGACATATTTCTGATCCGACTGACTCGCTTTGGCGAAGGACCATTTCATGAAGGTAGGGAAGCCGGCACCGCCGCGTCCCCGCAAGCCGGAAGTTTCCAGCGTACTCAATACATCGTCACGGGAATACTCGTTAACGACGGTAGCTAAAGCTTGATAGCCGTCAAAGGCGATATATTCTTCGATTCTTTCAGGATTGATACGTCCACAGTTTCGCAGAGCCACTCGCTTTTGTTTATGGTAGAAAGGTGTGTCCATCAGTTTGTTGATGACTTCTTTGGTTTCTGAATCATGATACAATAATTTCTCGACTAGTTTTCCTTTGATTAAGTGTTCTGAGACGATCTTCTTCGCATGCTTCGCCTGAACATGATGATAAAAGACCGCTTCTGGATAAATAATAACGATCGGTCCTTGGGCACAAAGCCCGAAGCAGCCGGTTTTAACGATATTTACTTTGTCTGTTAACTCGTTTTTCGCTAATTCCTCTTTCAAAGCCTCGACAAATTCAATACTCTTAGATGAAATACAACCAGTTCCGGCACATACAAGAATCTCTTTCTCGTATTGCTTGTCTTCGGCTGCCGCATCAACCAAACGCATCGTGACCGTCTGACGATAGGTGTCTCGAAGTTCTTTTAACTCATTCCAATCTTTCATATTTTTTACTCCTGACTCTTGAAGTTTTATTTAACAACAATACATTTCCAAAAATTTTTATATTTTTGGAAAGGGAGGATCGATGGTTTTCTACTCTTGCTTTTGGTAGGTAACTAGTACTTTGTCGGCTTTTTTCTTCGTCAAACGACCATAGACTTCTTCATTGACTGTTAATACAGGCGCTAAACCACAAGCGCCAATACAACGACAAGACTCTAAAGTGAATTTTCGATCGGCCGTTGTTTGACCAGGTTCGATATTTAGCTCAGTCGCATAGGAATCTAAAATGTCTCCGGCGCCCTTAACATAGCAGGCTGTTCCCATACATACACTGATCGTGTACTCTCCCTTAGGCACAAAGGTAAATTGGCCATAGAAGGTCGCTGTACTGTAAAGCTCTTCCATCGGAATCTTTAATTCAGTAGAAAGCCTTTTCAAAACCTCGATCGGCAAATAGCCATAAATCCTCTGTGCATCCTGCAAAGCCGGCATCTGTGCACCGCGCTGTCCCTTCAATTCCTCTATGCAAGCTTGGAATTCTTGTTTTTGACTTTCTGTTTCAATAAACTCAAACGCTACTTCTGTACTCATATATCTCTGTATCCTCCTTTCTGACGCTTAATCAAAATCATGAACGATCACAATACATCCAATTAAGAAAGTTATTGTTTATAGAACAAGTATATCAAAAATGAAGTCATGTTTGTGATTAAATAGACAAATGAGAATGAGAACTGTTCTCGCATGAAATAACTAGGGTTATCTTTGATAAATCAAAGCTGGATAAGCCATAAAGGGAACGATCCAAAGTCAAAAAAATATTTATCTGTGGTTATTAAAAAGAATGAATGGGTTTTCAAAAAGTGAAATATAATATAGTATTGGCTGTGAATTCTCCTCTCTAATTCAATTTGTTGTTATTTTTAAAATAATTGTGAGGACTAGTTGGAACAGAAAAACTAAAAAGCTATTGTTCGCATTTTCTTCAAAATAATAATAATTTTAGATTGGAATTGGAATAATTCTAGACGTATGATGGATTTGAGTATAAGTAAATGCAAATCGCTTTGGAATATTCATTGTAAGCGATCGCATAAAAATGGGAAGTGAGTGGTGAGGTATGTTAACGAAGCAACTGCAGCGAACTTTATTTTCAATGAAGCGAGTCAATTTGGAAAAGAAAATCGAATCGTATTATTAGGATACAGATTTTGTCGTGGAGTATGTCATTGCGGTACTCGTGCGGGTAGTGCTGACGACGAGTGATTTTTCTTTTTATTTGAGGATGCAAATGGGAAAAAGCAAACGTGGCGACTACGTGATGCTGATTCGAAAAACACGGTGAAGGAAACTAGAAGAATATTGAAAATACTGACTACTTTGTCGATCTTTCAAAAGGATAGAACCCAAAAAAAAGATCAATTCTTCCGCTCCACCGATTGAAAAGAATCTAACTCCAGCTATGGCCGCAGCAGGCGAAGTGCAAGAAGGGAGCAATGAGCAAAAAGAAAAATTAACATCGAAAAAATCGAAGAAAAAAATGACGAAAGCAGATCAAAGGCTGGTGAACAGTTTTTTGGCAGGGTAAAAAGAAAGGGAGGTAATGAGAAAATTTCCTAAGAGAGGTAGTTTTACTTGTTGTGGATTGAAAGAATAATGAGGGGGACTTTTAGGATCAGTGGTTTCATAGATCAAGGTAGCTTATTGAGTGTTCTTAATACGAGAAATTGGATTGCCTTGTTTTTCTTTGCTTGTGCGTCAAAACTTCCTATATAATAGAATAAATGAATCGATAGAGGGTGGAAGCTTCATGAGTCGGGAGGACATATTTTTTACAAGAAAGAAAATCAATCGTAAGAAAATACTGGCTTATGGCTTTAAGAAAAATACTGAACTCTACATATATGAGACCAAGATCATGGACGATGAGTTCAAGTTGACCATCTCAATCTCTAACAAAGGGGCGATCGATACTGAGCTGATCGAAATTGCCAGCGGCGAAGAGTATGTGCTGCATCGAACTTCGGCTGGTGGCTCGTTTGTTGGTTCAGTGAAGGCAGAATATCAGGCGATTCTCCAAGACATTGCTGAGAGCTGTTTCGATACAGAAGTTTTTCAAAGCGCTGCAGCAAAGGAAGTCATCTACTATATCCGAGAGACGTATCATGATGAATTGGAATTTCTCTGGGCTAAGTCTCCTGGAAACGCGATTTTTAGAAGGAAGGATTCAAAAAAATGGTATGCGGCTTTATTAACGATTCAAAAAAACAAACTAGGTTTGCCATCAGATGAACAGATTGAGATTTTGGATTTAAGAAACCTGCCAGAAAAAGTCGCCGCGTTAGTGGACGGACAGAAGTTTTTTCCTGGCTATCATATGAATAAGAAATATTGGTTAACAGTCTGTCTGGATGGTTCTGTTCCCTTTGAGGAAATCAAAACACTCATTGATGAAAGCTTTTTGTTGGCTGTTAAGTAAAAGCAGTAGCTGAAAAATCGGCTACTGCTTTTTAATTGGGATTCGAACTTCGAAGGCTGGCTCAGCCGTGGCAGACTGATCCTGATACATCTCCAGCTCGAAAAGGATCGACTCTGTTTGGTTTTCTAATAATTCCTTTGACTCATGATAAACAGCTTGGATAGTTGCTTGAGTAGTCACTTTGGTCAAATAGCGAGTTTTGGGCAAACTATGTACGTTTTTATGTAATCTGGGCTTTTTTTGGAGGTTAATAGTTGTTAATTTACTTATTTAGAAAAGATGATTGACATGGGACGCGTCCCATAGTTTATATTCTATGTAGAGGAAGTAAGATATGATAAAGGGAGGTGGGGATTCCTTTGGCAAATATTCGCGATATCGCTGAAATGACTGGCGTATCTAAGACCACTGTTTCAAGGGTGATCAATAATCATCAATATGTTTCAGAGGATATCAGAGAAAAGGTCCAAGCAGCGATCGAGAAGACCGGCTATGTGGTTAATGGCAATGCGGTGAAACTGAGTATGGGAAAAAATTACACGCTGGGAGTGACGCTGCCCTACAACAGCTCCTGTTATGATCGTCTTGTAAACAGCTTGCTGTTTCATGCGCGAGAAAAGGGCTATCAGGTTCTGCTTTTGCCTACCTATTATGATGAAAAGACGGAGAACGAGTATTATTCCCTGCTGGAAAAGCGAATGATCGACGGTTTGATTTTGTCTTCCCGCGCGAGTAATTTAGACAATTGGACCAAGCTTAAATCACGAGGACGGATTGTCTCCACAGAAAAGGTCTCGAACCCTAAGATACCCATGATCTATCCTGATCGAAAGAAGGTCTATGATGCTCTTTTTCGGGAGTTAGCGGAACAGGGCTTTACCAAGGTTGTTTTCACGAATAAACGAGATCTCTCTCAAAGCACCAGTGCCAAAGATAAAGCTGAATGCTATGAGAAGTATTTTGGAAAAGTAGTTGAAGGACAGAACTTTTTTACGGGTATTGAAGGCTATGACAGCGGCTATTATTGGGCAAAGGAAACCTTTAAGGTCCTGCCGATTCCTGAAGTAATCTATGCAAACGCCGATGACACAGCGGCTGGGATAATCAGCGCTTTGCAGGAATTGGGCTTTACTCATAAGCAAGACTATCAAATCATTGGTGAGGGCAATCTGCCATACAGTCAGTTGCTGAATTTTTCCACGATTGATTTTTTACCGAATGAAGTGGGCTCAGCGGTGATCGATTATATTTTATCAGATCAAGGGATGGTAAACGTGGCGCTGGAGCCGCGCTTTATTAAAAGATAGCTTTTAACCAAAAAATGGATTCAAGAAAGGAAAGTTAACGATGCATATTGAACACGTAGCAGTTTACACAAAGGATTTAGAAAAAATGAAGGCGTTCTATGAAAAATACTTTAACGTCAGCAGTACCGAGCTTTACCACAATAAAAGGACCGGCTTCAAATCATATTTTGTCAGCTTTGATTCAGGCAGCCGCTTGGAGCTGACGTCTAAACAGCATCTATCAAATCGTGTAGCAGAAAGTTTAGGCTATACCCACATGGCAATTTCTGTGGGAACAAAGGATGATGTCGATAACTATGTCGAGCAATTCTTAGCTGACGGCTTCCCGTTATTGAACGGACCGAGAACCACTGGTGACGGCTATTATGAAGCAGTGATTCAGGATCCAGAAGGTAATTTGATTGAATTGACAACAGATTAAAACTACGAGCAGCAGTCGAAGAACAATCGGCTGCTGCTTTTTGGTCGCAGAACGAGTTTGAAAAATTGAATAATCAGCAGTAGGATTGAAAGAGTAAAAAGAGAGGGGAGTACGAATGGAACAAAAGAATGAACGAAAATTGTATAATGAGCGTTTAGCACAAGAAGATGATTTCTTTAAACAATTTGCTGCACTGGATAATGAAACGTATCAAGCCAATGTACTAGATAAGAGTCAAAAGGAACTGATCGGCTTGACGATTTCGATCATGTCGAGATGCGAAGAGTGTATCCTTTACCATTTGGAGGAATGCCAAAAGGCAGGTGTCACGCGAGCGGAAGTGCTGGAGGTGGTCAAGCTGACTGTCATCGGAGGCGGCTCTGTGCTGTATCCTATTGCTCGGAAAATTTTGTGGATGCTGGATGAATTGAAGTATGATCAGGTTTAGGTTGATTTCTCTCTCTTCGTTTTGCTATACTATTGGTGAAAATAAATCAAACACCTATATAACGAATGGAGTATGTTTTGTGAGTGTCACAGGTATCTAATCAATAAGCTGAATAGCCGAATGAACGTTGTTTTATTTGGTGTGCTTGTAGAAGTGATATCTGTCGAATGAATCGTATTTTTGTATTCTCAAGGCGATAGTATGACTATCGTCTTTTTTGTCTATTTTTAGGTGAAGAATTTATTTTCGAGGCAGATATCTCTGGAAAAAATGAATATCTAAAAAGGAGAATGGTCTATGCTATCGGAAGTAAATGCATTTTACATGAATAGGAGAGAAAAGAATATGAAATTAGGAGAAAAACAACTATATGAATTCAAACACTATCGGAAACGCCCCAGCTGAAACAATCGCACAAATTACAGCTGTTTATAAAGATCTATTTGAAATCTCCACTGAAAAAGGTCAAGGCTTCGCCAGAGTCAAGCGTGGACGCTATGATAATAAACAAGAAGTTTATCCAACTACTGGTGATTATGTTGCTGTTGATTGGCGAGGAGCGGATCAAAGTATTATTTTACGGACGCTGCCACGAACGTCAGCGTTGTCACGGCTAGATTCTTTTAATGGCAAAGAACAAATGATCGCAGCCAATTTTGATTATATTTTCATCATGCAATCGTTGACTCATGACTTTAATCTACGGCGTATGGAACGCTATCTGACACTTGCCTGGCAATCAGGCGGAATACCGATTATCTTGTTGACTAAAATGGATCAGGTGAAAGGTTATTCTGACCAACTCAAGGCGACACAAGAGATTGCCTTGGGAGCAAATGTTCACGCAATCAGTGCGCAAACAGGTGAAGGAATTGCCGAACTAGATCCATATTTTCAATCAGACAAAACAATCGTATTGGTAGGTTCCTCTGGAGTAGGAAAATCTACCTTAATCAATCGCCTATTAGGAAAAGAAGTGATGGAGACACAGACGATTCGCGAAAAAGATGGTCGCGGACGCCATACGACGAGCCATCGCAAATTATTTACGTTGGATAATGGAACGAAATTGATAGATACTCCCGGGATGCGTGAAGTTGGCATGTGGGATGTTCGTCAAGGTCTGGAAGAAAGCTTTGCGGATGTTGAAGCGTACTTTGGCAAATGCAAATTCAACGACTGTCGCCATAAAAGTGAGCCGGGCTGTGCCGTCAAAGAAGCGTTGCGTAATCAAGAACTATCGCCAGATCGTTGGGAAAGCTATTTGAAGCTTCATGCAGAAGCAAAATATACTAATGATAAAACGGCTTATTTACGAGAAAAAGAGATCTGGCTGAAAGATATCAGTAAATTTGTGCGTCAATTAAAAAATAATTATCAAATGAATGCCTGTACCGAAAGTTTTATTTGCCAAGAATGTGGCATGCCGGCGAATCCAGAAAGTGCCGGCAGTCAGCATCGCAATCACTGCCCACATTGTTTGGTTAGTCTCCATGTAGACAACCGGCCAGGCGATCGTTCCTCTTTATGTAAAGGAAAGATGGAACCGATTAGTATTTGGTCAAAAGCAGATGGCGAATGGGCCATCATTCATCGCTGCCGAGATTGTGGGACGCTAAAAACGAATCGCGTCGCGGCGGATGACAATCAGAAGTTGTTGATCGGCATAGCTGAAAAAGCCTTGAAGCATCCGCCGTTTAAATTAGGATAAGAAGAAGCCCCTCAGATTTTTTTCTGAGCGGCTTCTTTTTTCTAAATAGAGTCATTGGCGGCAGAGGAGAAAACGATATGAGTGGAAGGCGTGCCAAAACGCATCGTTTCGTCAATGAATGCCTCTAAATGTTCCATGTTATCAGCCACGACCTTTACTAAATAACTATAATGCCCAGCGATGTGGTAGTATTTCAATACCATTTTTTGTTTGGCACAAAATTCGCGAAAGGCTTTGCAATTGACCGTTTCAAATAGGATGAAAGCCGTAATGCTTTTTCCCATCTTCTGATAGTTGATATTAATGGTGTATTTGTCGATGATGCCCTGTTCTTCCATTTTAGTGATGCGTTCTTTTACAGCAGGAGAACTAAGGGAGACTTGCTGAGCAATTTCGCTATAAGGAGCACGGGCGTTTTCTTTCAGCAGATTCAATATTTTTTTATCTGTTTTATCCATTTTGCATCAACCTTTCATATGTTAAGTAAAACCCCTAAAAACTTTCTTTTTGCAAAGTGATTAGCCTAAAAGACTTTACAAACAGACTGTCGATTCAATTATTTATACTTTATCATAGATGAAACGAAAGGGAGGAAGTCAAATGAAAAAAGTCTTATTATTATTAGCCAATGGTTTTGAATCTTACGAAGCGAGTGTTTTCACCGATGTGTTTGGCTGGAATCTTTATGAAGGGGATCGGAGCACAGAGCTTGTTTCGGTTGGATTTTATCCTGTTTTAGAGTGTACTTGGGGGTACTCTTGTATTCCTATGCGTCAGCTTGATGAAATTGATTTAGCTGAGTTTGATGCATTAGCGATTCCCGGCGGATTTGAGCAAGCGAACTTCTATGAAGATGCGTTTAGCGAAGAATTTTTGACCGTTATCCGTTATTTCAATCAACAGGAGAAACCAATCGCTGCTATTTGTGTCGCGGGGTTGGCTGTCGCCAAAAGCGGTGTTTTAACGAATCGGGCAGGCACGACCTATCGCTTCGAAAATAATCCCCGACAGGATCAAATGCGAGAATTAGGGGTACAGGTTAAGTCAGATGAGCGAATTGTCGAAGACCGCAACATCATTACTTCCTCCTCTCCTGAAACGGCATTAGATGTTGCTTTTCTTTTATTAGAGAAGCTGACTGATCAAGAAAATACACAGGAAGTAAAAAGAAGAATGGGCTTCTCTCTTTAAGAACTCGCAAATTCGGGCAAAATTGGCGAGCATTTGAAAGCTCTGTCATGATAAAATTATTTTTGTACTAAAGATGACAGGAGGAAACCGAATGAAATTTAAAGGACCAATGCTAGTAGTCAAGGATATGGAAAAAGCCAAAAAGTTTTACACCGAAGTGATCGGGATTCGTGTAATTGCCGACCTAGATGAAAATGTGACATTAACTGGTGGACTATCTTTACAAACGGAAAGCTCATGGTCGACATTCACGAATTGTACCAGTGATTTTTTCACGTATCATGGCAATGATACCGAGATGTATTTTGAAGAGGAAGACTTCGACGGCTTTCTAGAAAAAATTGCCTCTTTGGATGTCGAGCGTGTGGGTGAAGATATGGAAATGCCGTGGGGACAAAAAGTAGTCCGGCTTTATGATCCAGATAAGCATATCATTGAGATTGGGGAAGACTTGAAGGTCATGATGAAACGATTGCATGCGACTGGTTTAACGGTCGAACAGCTATCTGAAAAAACATTCATGTCGCCAAAAATGGTGGAACGGCTGTTGAAATAAAGGGAATAATTTAAATACTTTACATTTGGAAAGAAAAACTACTCAACACTTTACTATTGGAAAGTATTGAGTTTTTTTTGATTTTTAAATCATCGTTCATCATTATATATTCCTCCTAAATTCATCTTCTGTATTACTAATGACAACATTACTAAAATAATGTTAAAGAACCTGTGAAAACTTTTTTTGATTTTTGATTGACTCCCACGTTACGTGTGACTCTATACTATAAGTATGGATCTGTGTCAATAAAGTGGACTCATTTTTTGAGAT